>JAXJVI010000183.1:0-6125 GCA_036308615.1 Acutalibacteraceae bacterium
CTGCTTAATAATAAAAAAATACCTACCCGAATAAGGCAGGTGATTATTGAGGGTCTTAACGACAGCACCGACAATATCGGTAAATTAGCTGAAATTATCAAAAAGCACCCTTGTATAGAGAAGACCGAGCTTTTAGCCTTTAGAAAGCTTTGTACTTCAAAATACCAAAAGCTCGGCATACCTTTCCCGCTTGCAGATACCCCCGAAACTCCGCAGTTTAAGATAAAGCTGTTAGAAGAAAAGCTGAACGGGATAATAAAAAGGGATGTAAAAAACTCAGCGTCCGACAAGACGGATTAATTGAGTAGAAACAAATAAACAAGCTCGGCAAAAAGCAGAAAAATAAAGCTTTTGCAGAGCTTGGTTGCTTTTTATAGCATCATTCACAGAAAATTCATTATATATATGTTGACAATTAAAATGTAAAGCGATATAATAGTTAGCAAGCTAACATTTATATTGAGAGGTGATAATATGCCGCCCGAAAAGCTTATCGGACTTGAGATACGGAATCTTTCAAATCTTATAAGGCGCGATATTGAAAAGCACGCCGACAAGCTTGAATGTAAACCGAACAAGGGCGTTAGGGGCTGGGCGATTGATTATTTTTACGAAAATCGGGACAGGGACATTTTTCAAAAGGATTTTGAGGAAAAGTTTTCAATCCGCCGTTCGACTGCAAGTAATATGCTGAAGCTTATGGAAAAAAACGGTTTTATTGTAAGAAAAAGCGTTGACAGTGACGCGCGGCTTAAAAAGATCGTTTTAACCGAAAAAGCTGTGATGGTACACAACTTTATAGCCGAGGATATTAAAAAAAGAGAGGAAAAGCTGAGAAAAGGTCTTACCGATGAGGAAATCAAAGCTTTTTTCTCTGTAGCTCAAAAAATTAAATCAAATATCGAGGAATAATTGTATTTTACATCAGAAGGGAGATTTATATGATTAAAACACTTATGGGTTGTGTAAGGGAATATAAAAAGGCTTCCGTACTCACCCCGATTTTTGTATCGGTTGAGGTTATAATGGAATGTATAATTCCTTTCTTTATCGCCAGGCTGATAAACCATATAGAAAACGGTACAAATATGAAGATGATAATCGCCTATGGAGGCGTGCTTGTGCTTTTAGCCTTTGTTTCGCTCTTTTTCGGGGCGCTTGCCGGAAGCACCTGCGCTACGGCATCGGCGGGTTTTGCTAAGAATTTAAGACACGATTTATATTATAGGGTGCAGGATTTTTCTTTTTCCAACATAGATAAATTCTCAACCTCAAGCCTTGTGACACGGCTTACTACCGATGTAACCAATGTACAGATGGCATATATGATGATAATAAGAACGGCAGTCCGTGCTCCGTTTATGCTGATATTTGCAATAATAATGGCATTTGCAATGTGCCCGCAGTTATCTACGGTATATGTCGCGATAGTGCCCTTCTTAGCCTTTGCACTGTTTATGATTATCAAAAAGGCGATGCCGCTTTTTGACAGTATTTTTAAAAAGTACGATAAGCTTAACAATTCCGTTCAGGAAAATGTTAAGGGTATGCGTGTTGTAAAGTCCTTTGTCCGGGAGGATTACGAAAAGCGGAAATTTAACAATGCGGCGGACGAAGTTTGCGCCGATTTTACAAAGGCGGAAAAGCTTGTGGCTCTGAACCAGCCTATTATGCAGGTTGCTATGTATGTAGCAATAGTAGCGGTCTCCTTTTTAGGCGCAAAGCTTATTATTAACAGCGGCGGCAGCGTTATGGGCGTGGGAGAGCTTTCAAGCCTGTTTACCTACGGTATGCAGATTCTTTCGAGTCTTATGATGCTATCGATGATATTTGTAATGGTAACAATATCAAACGCTTCAATGCAGCGTATTTATGAAGTGCTGAAAGAGGAGAGCACTATTAAAAGTCCCGAAAATGCCGTAAAAACGGTCGCGGACGGCAGTATCGATTTCGATAATGTTTCCTTTAAGTATCACGAGGGTGCGGAAAAGTTCGCCCTTACCGATATAAACCTACACATTAAATCGGGTGAAACAATAGGTATTATCGGCGGTACGGGAAGCAGTAAGACTTCGCTTATTCAGCTTATTTCCCGCCTTTATGATGCTACCAAGGGCAGTGTTTCGGTAGGCGGAGTAAATGTTAAGGATTATGATATTGAGTCGTTGCGCAACGAGGTTTCGGTCGTTTTGCAGAAAAACATTCTGTTTTCGGGTACAATAAAGGAAAACCTTCGCTGGGGCGATAAAAACGCAACGGACGAGGAGCTTGTCAGGGTCTGCAAATTGGCTCAGGCGGACGAATTTATTAATTCTTTCCCCGATAAATACGATACGCACATCGAACAGGGCGGTACTAATGTTTCGGGCGGACAAAAGCAGAGACTTTGTATTGCGAGGGCGCTTCTTAAAAAGCCTAAAATACTTATTTTGGATGACTCTACAAGCGCGGTAGACACCAAAACCGACAGCCTTATAAGAAAGGCCTTTGCAAGCGAAATTCCGAATACTACAAAAATAATTATCGCACAGCGTATTTCCTCGGTGCAGGACGCCGACCGCATTATAGTAATGGATGACGGACGGATTAACGCCGTGGGAACACACGACGAGCTTCTTAAATCTAACGGGATTTATAAAGAGGTTTACTATTCTCAGAATAAGGCAGGTGAGGAATAATGGCAGGACCTATGGGACCTAAAGGAATAAAGGGCGGACCCAAGGCAAAAAATGCCAAGGGCACTGTCACGCGTCTTTTCAAATATCTTTTTAAATACTATAAAGCGTATCTTGTAATTGTAGGAATTTGTATTGTCTTAAGTGCCGTTTCGGGCACGGTTTCCTCGCTGTTCCTTAATCAAATAGTGCTTATAATAACAGAGGGCTTGAAGACAGGCTATTCCGCAATTTACGGTAGACTTTTGCGCGTAATACTTCTTATGGTAGGCTTTTATGCCGTGGGGGTCGTTTCATCTTTCATTTATTCAAGGCTTATGGCGGTTGTCACCCAGGGCTTCCTTAATAAAATGCGACAAAATAAGTTCGGCTCAATGCAGTCCTTGCCGATAAAGTATTTTGATACCAACACCCACGGCGACATTATGAGCCATTACACAAACGATATTGATACGCTTCGCCAGCTTATATCACAGAGTATTCCTCAGCTGTTCTCTTCGGCGCTTACAATAGTGGCTCTGTTTTGCTATATGCTTTATTTAAGCGTTTGGATGACCGTGCTTGTATTTTTAGGGGTATTCGCTATGACTTTGGTCACCAAAAAGGTGGGCGGAAACAGCGCGAAGTACTTTATCAAACAGCAAAAGGCAATCGGCGCCGTTGAGGGTTATATTGAGGAAATGATGAACGGGCAGAAGGTTGTTAAGGTTTTCTGCCACGAGGAAGAAAGCGAAAAAGCCTTTGATAAGCTTAACGAACAGCTTTTCTGCGACGCTGAAAGCGCCAATAAGTTCGCAAATATTCTTATGCCGATTATGAATAATATCGGTAATATCCTTTATGTGCTTATCGCCTTTGTCGGCGGACTTTTAATACTCTTCGGCGTTCCGAATCTATCCCTTTCGGGTCAGGCAATTTCGGTTGCGGTTGTTATACCCTTTCTTAATATGACAAGGCAATTTACAATGAGCATAAGTCAAGTTTCTCAGCAGATAAACGCCGTTGTTATGGCTATGGCGGGTACAGAGCGAATCTTTGAGCTTATGGATGAAAGCCCCGAGGTTGACGACGGTTATGTTACCCTTGTAAACGCCAATGTTGACAGCGACGGAAATATTACCGAGAGTCAGTCGCGCACAGGAGTTTGGGCGTGGAAGCACCCTCATGGCGACGGTACGGTTACCTACACAAGACTTGCGGGGGATGTAAGACTGTTTGATGTGGATTTCGGCTATGTGCCTGAAAAAATTGTACTTCACAATATTGATATTTACGCTGAGCCGGGGCAGAAGATTGCCTTTGTCGGAGCAACGGGAGCGGGCAAGACCACAATTACCAACCTTATCAACCGTTTCTATGATATTGCCGACGGCAAAATCCGCTATGACGGCATTAACATCAATAAGATTAAAAAGGCCGATCTGCGCCGAAGCCTCGGCATAGTGTTGCAGGAGGTTAACCTATTTACGGGAACGGTTATGGAGAATATCCGTTACGGCAGACTTGACGCCACAGACGAGGAATGTATCGCAGCGGCAAAGCTTGCAAATGCCCACGGCTTTATTGAAATGCTCCCTGAGGGGTATAATACGGTTTTGACGGGTGACGGCAGCGGTCTTTCGCAGGGGCAAAGACAGCTTATTTCAATCGCACGCGCGGCGGTTGCCGACCCGCCCGTTATGATTCTGGACGAAGCGACCTCTTCTATTGATACCCGTACCGAGGCAATAGTTCAAAAGGGTATGGATAGATTGATGCAGGGAAGAACGGTATTTGTTATCGCCCACAGGCTTTCAACGGTTCAGAATTCCGATGTTATTATGGTGCTTGACGGCGGCAGAATAATTGAACGGGGAACCCACAGCAAGCTTATAGAGCAAAAGGGAACTTATTATCAGCTCTACACAGGCGCATTTGAAATGGAATAAATTAAAAGGGGATTGGAAAACAAATGTGAATTTATCTAGCTTTCTTTGTTTTACACTCTAATACCGGTGTATTTAGTAGCTTCTTCAATCGTCGTTGCAGTTTTTATACTTTGGGCTACACCTTCTCAAACTTCATTTATCTCCATTTCTGCCGTAGATATAAGAGACGAGGGGACAGTCCTCTCGTCTCCGACAAAAATGAGCCAAGAGAACCGTCCCCTTGTCTCCTGCAAAAATCCCGCAAACCACTTTAGGCTTGCGGGATTTTTAGTTTCTTAAATTATACCTGTTATATTACTTTCCGTTGTACATTGTGCCGGAGACAGACTTTATAATCTCCGGTTTATCTTTAAATATTAGATTAAATAAACTATCGGCAAATAGCTCGTGCATCTCATTTGTCGGGTGATTTATTCTGTTTGCAAGCAACAGGGTTGTATCCTCGGTTTTACCGAGTTCTTTCCACCTTGAATAACAGTCGCAAAGTTCAACACCCATACTGTTTGCCAAATCGCACGCCGCATTTATATATTTGTCCATTCTGCCGTTTGCTTGCATTTCCGCCGTCTTTGCGGCATAATCCAAAAAACGTTCCTCGGTGTCCTTGGCAACATATGTATTAAGCATATTCGGCGTCATAAATATTGTCTGTATTCCGTGATTATTGCATTCCTCAAATATTATTCTCAGCGAGGAAATATAATCCTCAAGCGTCCCGTTTACATCATTAAGACCGAAACAGACAATTATTAAATCGGGGTTGTAGGCAAAAACCTGAGCTTCCATTCTTTGCAGGGATTCTTTGGCTGTAGTTCCGCCTATTCCCGCATTAATAACATTCACAGGAACATAATTTCTCACATCATTTATTTTCTGGCGAAGACGGTTCCAGTACACGGTTTCATAATTAAATTCTCCGGGACCTACCGCCCCGTGTGTGACGCTGTCTCCGAAAGCCACAATTGTAATAGGCCCGTTTTCTATAAGACCGCCTTGATCCATCAATAGTTTTTCTAAGATTTTCATACTGCCCCACCACCTGCTATTAATGCCTGTTAGGAAACAGAACGGTATATGTTCCGCTCAAATTTTCAGCTGTGAAGTAAACTCCGTTTTTATCGTCTTCAACCTTTTTAAGCGGAATAATTCCCGAAATCCTATCCCCAAGACACTTTTCATCGCCTATAGCAACATTTCCGTTACATTCGGGGAAAATATATACGGTTGCATTATCAAGTCCGCTAAGCTTTAGTTTTCTGTGATAGTTACAGCTTACGGGCGCAGCTTCTTTAAGGGTTATTACACCGCTTTTCTGCTTAACGAAAACTCTGCACTCCTTATGCTCACATATACCGAAGCGGTAAACCGCATGACCGTCACGAATTTCGGTATCGGTTCCCGTAAGTATCGGAGCGCCGAGTGGGAATTTAAGAAGCGTATCGGTTGTGAGGTTTGGCGAATAAACCGAAAAGCTAAGCGAATTTTCAACCCGCGAAATTGTCAGCGCATTAGGCTTTACCCC
>JAXJVI010000184.1:0-2274 GCA_036308615.1 Acutalibacteraceae bacterium
AAATCGGGGTTTGTAGAGCTAAAATGATAGCTGTCATAGCCTCCCTTGCCTAAAGGGAGGGGGACCGCCGAACGGCGGTGGAGGGATATAATTTGGTTTCTACAGACCTAAATATCCCCCAGTCACGGCTCCGCCGCGACAGCCCCCTTTAGGCAAGGGGGCCTTATTATCAGCTAATCAAAGACCCCTACAAACCCTGATTTGTCCGCATAAAAGCAAACAAGCTCTGCATAAGCTTTATTTTCGCGCTTTTGCCGAGCTTTTCTTTTCGTTTTTGCCCAAATAATCCTTCTTTTTGAATACTTTATTTTTTGTGACCCATATTTATATTTTTCGGTGATTTTTAAATGAACTACGCGGCGTTAAAAAAATTTGATATTGCAAACGGTCCCGGCGTTAGGGTTTCGCTTTTTGTAAGCGGTTGCCGCCATCACTGCAAAAACTGCTTTAACCGTGAGGCGTGGGACTTTGATTACGGAAAGCCTTTTACGGCGGATACCGAAAAGGAAATACTGACAGAGCTTGACAAGGACTATATAAAGGGTTTGTCCCTTTTAGGCGGAGAGCCCTTTGAGCCTGAAAACCGCGGGGCTTTAACGGCATTGCTGAAAAAGGTTAAACAAGCAAATCCCGAAAAGCCTGTCTGGTGCTATACCGGCTTTGAGTTTGAAAAGCTTACAGACCCTACCGCCTACGAAATGCTCTCTTTAATCGATGTTTTGGTGGACGGAAAATTTGTTGAAGAGCTTAAAAGCCCTGACTTAATTTTCAGAGGCTCCTCCAATCAGCGTATATTAGATGTTAAAAAATCCCTCCAATCGGGGAAAGCCGTATGGCTTGAGGGCGTTTGGCAAAGAAAAATGGGCTCGGGAAATATTTATGAATAGGAAGTTTTAATTATGGTTAAGGTTAATTTTAAAAAGCTTGATAAAAATGCGCATGCGCCTACATACGGCTCACAGTTTGCCGCGGGAGCGGATTTGTACGCCCTGACAGGCGGTGAAACGGTGCGTTTTGCCCCGGGTGAGACTAAAATGATACACACAGGGCTTGCGGTCGAAATACCCGAGGGTTATGCGGGGCTTGTTTATGCCCGCAGCGGAATTGCGACAAAAAGGGGACTTGCCCCCGCAAACAAGGTGGGCGTTATAGACAGCGACTATCGCGGCGAGGTTATGGTGTCCCTTCATAATCATTCGGGCGCAGAGCAGGAAATCGCAGACGGCGAGCGCATAGCTCAGCTTGTAATAGCTCCGTTCTTAGCGGCGGAGTTTTGCGAGGCGGAGGAGCTTTCGGATACGGTTCGCGGTGAAGGCGGATTTGGGTCAACCGGTAAAAAATAAATATAATCAGATTCAACAGGACTGCTGTATAGAATTCTATTCTATGCGGCGGTCTTTTTTGTTTTGCAATAAAAAAATTTTTTTAACAGGTTTACAAAACACCGGTAAATTTCTTTCTGTATACAAAGGTAGAAGGGGGTAGTCTGCCTTAAAGTCAATACCGAAAGGATGAAAAGCTTATGATTTATATCAAAGTAAATGAAAACGGAACACTGCATACCTTTGACTGCACCGTTTCGGACAGCGTAAAATACGAAACGGTAAAATTTGATTTCCCTATAAGCTGGGAGGGCTATACCAAAACGGCGGTATTTAGGAATGCTGATGAAAAACCGAGCGTAATTTTAAACAGTGAAAGCGATTTATGCATCGGAGAGGACGAGTGCTATATACCGTACGAGGTAATCAAGTCTCCGGAGTTTACCGTTTCGGTCTTCGGCGTTTTGGGCAACAGCCGAATAACTACTGCGCCCGCGACAATAAGGGTAATACAAAGCGGTTACGGAGAAGGTGCCGAGCCTGCAAACCCTACTCCCGGCGAATATGAACAGATTATCAGTCTTGTAAACCAAACTAAGGAAATTGCCGACTCTGTCCGTTTAGATGCCGATAACGGCGCTTTTAACGGAAAGGACGGCTACACACCTCAATTAGGCGTTGATTATGTCACGATTGACCAAAACACAGAGTATGTTTTTGACGGCGGGGATGCCGACCAAAGCGTACCCACCGTTATAGCGGTGGACGGCGAATTTTCCGAATATTCAAGTAACGCAATAGCCAATAAAACAGTTATGGCTAAATTTGAATCCACCGACAACAGTATATCGACGAATAGTGCAAATATAACCGAAATTCAGCAAGCAATTAATGTAATGTGGAGCAAAATCTACCCCGTCGGCTCAATCTACATATCAACGGTGAGCACATC
>JAXJVI010000185.1:0-4501 GCA_036308615.1 Acutalibacteraceae bacterium
GGCGAGCGGTTGATGTTTTCTAAAATGACCCGCTTTGTCTCGTCATTGGTATAGGAAATATGGCAAACCACCTTATTTTCGGGGGGAGCTTCGGTGGAATAGCTGAAGGGCACTACGCGGCTGTCCCCCTCCTGCACCTCAAGCTGGGAAAAATCAATACTGTCCCTTGAAACCCGGGCGGGAGTACCTGTTTTAAAGCGTCTAAGGGGCAACCCGAGCCTTTTAAGCGACTCAGCCAATTCGGTGGCGGGGAAATTGCCGTCGGGGCCAGAGGCATAATTTACCTCACCTACATATACTCTGCCGCCTAAAAAAGTGCCCGTGGCGATAACCACCGATTGGCAGGAGAAGTCCGCCCCCAGCTTTGATACGCAATGCCACGCCTCATTTTCACGGTAAATATCGGTAATCTCGCATTGCTTGACATCAAGATTTTCCTGCAATTCCACCGCGTGCTTCATATATTCGCTGTAGGCTCTGCGGTCAATCTGCGCACGCAGAGAATGAACCGCGGGGCCCTTGCCGAGATTAAGCATACGGCTTTGGAGGGTGTTTTTATCCGCCGCCTTGCCCATTTCGCCGCCCAAAGCGTCAAGCTCCCGCACAAGGTGACCCTTTGCCGTACCGCCTATTGACGGATTACAGGGCATATTGCCCACCCAATCCACGCTTATTGTAAACATTATTGTCCTACAGCCGAGCCTTGCCGAAGCCAAAGCCGCCTCGACCCCCGCGTGACCGCCGCCTATAACGGCGACCTCGTATTCTCCTGCGTTATATTTCCTTATATCCAAAAAGAATTACTCCTTATTCATCCGTTCAACAGCCTTTTGCTGTCTTATATCGTCACCGATAAATTTATATGCGTCATAGCTTCCTATTAACCTTGAGGAAATTCTCGCGGTATATCGCGTTTCAATTTCCTTCATAGAAAGATTTGTGTTTATTATTGTAGGTCTTCCCGACAAAAGGCGTGTGTTTACAAGGTTGTAAAGTGCCGATTTTGTAAAGGAGGTCGCCATTTCAGCCCCCAAATCGTCTATAACCAAAAGGTCGCAGTCAGTCATCGATTCATATGTGCCGCGGTTCTCCCCCGCAAATTTTTCCTTTTCTATCTTGCAAAAAAGATTTTCCGCCGAGCCGTACACAGGCACAAAGCCTTTTTCTATAAGTCCCGAAACAATCGCTAAGGTCAAATGGGTCTTACCGAGCCCCGCACTTCCCATAAACAAAAGGTTTTTGCTTTTTTTAGGGTCGAAGCCTATTACATACTCCTTGCAAACCTTAAGTATTGCCGTCATTCTGCGGCGGGGATTGCCGTTTTTTCCGTCCCCGTCCTTATAATAGTTGAGATTAAAATTATCAAATCTTGAGCTTTCAAGGGGCATTTCTGACGACAGCTCTGAAAGCATAATTTTAGAGGCTGCTTTTTTCACGCAGTCGCAGATTTTGCCGCTTACATAACCTGTGTCCCCGCAAATCGGGCAATCGGGGGTCGGCTCCTTTATCTCCGCCTTTTCAAGAATAAGCTTTTTTTCAAGGGTCAGCGCGGCTGAATGCTTTTTTAAACCGTCAAGCGCCTTTCCGCCCGAAAGCGCCGCGCTTACAAGGCTAGCTCCCACAGTGGCATGCTCCCTGTCGATTTCCCCTAAGCGTGGATTAGCGGCGTAAGCGGCGTTAAGCAACATATTATACTGCCGTTGCCTATCCTTTTGAGCCTGCTTTTTCTGTTCAATAGCTTTTTTGTAAGCTTCTTCCCTTGTAATCATATCACTCTAATCCTTTGTATTAAGCATTTTTTCAAACAGGTCGATGTCATAGGCGGCAAAGTCCTCTTTGTCAGCGGTTTTTTCCTGTTTTTCTATATCCTTTGGGGTTTTAAAGCCCTTTTCGTGCCAGCTTTCGATAATTTTCGCGGTATACGGAAAGGAAAACTTAGACTTTGTATTAACGCACTCCTCATATGCGGCTTCAAGCATTTCCTTTGACATTTTCCAGTCGTTTATCCAAAGTAAGGACAGCTCGGTTTCCTTTTTGCTGGGCTTTCTGCGCTCAAGACCGAAGGCGGAGCTTACAATTTTCCACGCCTGCTCCCCCATCGCCATTCGGTTAAGCTCATCATCCGCCGCGGCAACGGTATCTATCCCCCTGTTTATCCAGTCAAGCGCAGCCGACTCAATAAATCGGATATTAGCCTTATTATGCGCTGCCGCATACTGCACTATCATAAGTATAAGGGAAACATCAAGTCCTTCGTCGTCATAAAGCCATACAAGGGTGCTCGCCTCGTTACTCTTTAAATTTCTGCCAAGGCGCAGTTGGGTTTCCCTTAAAAGATAACCTACCTTTTCGTCCTCAGCACCCCGCCTTGCCACATCGTTTCGGCTCGGTTTTTCGGCACGGCTTGCCGCCGTGGGTTTTATTTCCGTATTTTGCGCGGCAGAGCCGTCACAGCTTAAAATTCCCGCGTCTTCCCAGTAAACCAGCGCCTCTTTAACATCATATTCCGTAATTCCCGTCGCCTCGGCAATCACATTAGGCTCAATCGGCGCTGTCATATTACGCATTATGTAAAGCAAAACCTTTATATGCTCGCCCCGCGCCAGCTTCAAATGATTATCCGCAACTGCGGCGGGGACGGTAAAAACGGCGGAAAATGCCGCCGGATTTATTCGGTATTCCATTAATTTTGACCTCTTTTTAGAACTGAAATTATTATATCAATTCCTCTGACCCTTGTAAATAGAAATAATAGTTAATTTTCGCATAGCAACTGCTCCGCAAGCCGGCATATATCCCTCGCGGCGTTTTTATTAATATATTTCCGCTGATTTTCAGTCATTTTCTCAGCCGCTGAGCTTGCGGAGAGCCTGTCCGCCGCTGCGGAAAGATTTTTTGTAAGCCGTTTTACGGGGATACTCATACCGTGAGCGCCGAAATATTGCATATTTGCGGTCTCACAGCCGGGGATTGACATAGTATGCACCATAGGTATGCCCATAACCGCCCCCTCGGTTGAAGAAAGCCCGCCGGGCTTTGTTATGTAAATATCCGAAACCCGCATATATTCCGCCATTTTATCGGTATAGCCTACGGCGATTATTTTTTTACTGTAACGCTTTGAAAGCTGTTTATAAAGCCACTCGTTACTGCCGCAAATCACGATAATACGAGTGTTTTCGTCTTTTTTAAATTTATCGTACAGTATTTTAATAGCGTAAACAAGCTTGCCCGCGCCCATACTTCCGCCCGAGACGAGTATGTATCTTTTTCCCTTGTCAAGACCCAATTTTTCCGCCGCCTCTTCCCTTGAAAGAGGTTCGGAAAATCTACGGCTTACGGGAATGCCCAGGGGCTTCAGCTTTTCCTTTGCTATTCCGTGTTTTTCATACTCTGGATTAAGGCTTTCTTGCGGTGTGATATAAATGTCGCAATCGGTCTCCTCGGTAAAGGGTGTGCAGGTGTAATCGGTGGAAACAAATACTGTTTTCGGCACAGCCATACCGCGGTTTTTCATATTGGTGATAATTTCCGCCGGGAAAACATGGGGCATTATAACTATATCCGGCTTTTCTGTTTTAAAAAGTCCGTCCAACCGCTTTGCCATTCCGCCGTTCGCAAAATAAACAGGCGAACGGAACGGCAGACGCCTATACGCGTTTCCCAAAGCGTAAACCGCACCGAAAACCCGCGGTGCCTTTTGCACCGTCTTTATATAAACCTGATTTATTGTCTTTTCGGTTCTTTTGCTTTTAAGGCTGTATGGGTTGAGCATCAGTACGGTATGACCCCTTAGCTCCAGCTCTTCCTTTACAGCTAATCCCGCGGCATTGTGACCGCCGCCCGTTCCGCAGGACAGTATAATCGCTTTCATTTGTTCCCTCCGACAGTAAGCTACTATTTAGTATACATATATTACGCCTAAATGTCAAACTGTAAAAATCATTCCATAAAAATAAAGGCCCCCTTGCCTAAAGGGGGCTGGCACGGCTTGCCGTGACTGGGGGATACTTAGGTCTGTAGAAACCAAATTGTATCCCTCCACCGCTAACGCGGTCCCCCTCCCTTGAGGCAAGGGAGGCTATATTTGTACATACATTAAAGTAACAAATTAGTACGCAATACCCTGAGCGAGCATAGCGTTAGCAACCTTTTCAAAGCCCGCGATATTAGCGCCCGCAAGGAGATTGCCCTCCATACCGTACTTCTTAGCGGCGTCATAGGAGTTATGGAAAATGTTTACCATAATATCCTTGAGCTTAGCGTCAACCTCTTCAAAGGTCCAGCTGTATCTCATAGAGTTCTGGCTCATTTCGAGCGCAGAGGTAGCAACGCCGCCCGCGTTTGCCGCCTTTGCGGGGCCAAAGAGAACGCCGGCGCTCTGGAAGGCTTCGATAGCCTCGGGAGTAGAGGGCATATTAGCGCCCTCGGCAACCGCGATTACGCCGTTTGCAACGAGAGTTTTAGCGGAGTTTTCGTCAATCTCGTTCTGTGTAGCGCA
>JAXJVI010000186.1:0-2238 GCA_036308615.1 Acutalibacteraceae bacterium
GATTCGTATCCCTCCACCGCCATTCGGCGGTCCCCCTCCCTTTAGGCAAGGGAGGCTTTTATAGGAGGGCGATTCGTATCCCTCCACCGCCATTCGGCGGTCCCCCTCCCTTTAGGCAAGGGAGGCTTTAAATTGTGCAGAGTGTATTCAATGCTTCAGCTTCCGCCGCCTACATCTCGTCCGAGTCGTCGCACTCAAGATAATCGCCCTCGATACGGTTTTTATTGGCAAGCCTATCAATTAAAACGAGCGCGCCAACCGCCGCGGCAAATACAGCAAAAGCAGACATTATAAATTTCAAAAATCCTTTCATATGATAAGCACCTCTTTCTTCTTTAATTCATTATATCAGCAAATTGCAAAAATGTCAATTAATTATCACATAAACGGCGCAAATATATGCAAAATCGCCTGTTTCAGCCGCATACCGGCAGGTCGCTTCTTCCATTCCTCTATTTTTATCTCCCGGGATTTTGACAGAACCTGCTCAAACTCCCTTTTAATATCAAGCACGGTGCCGTTTTCGCATATCCACACCCCGCACTCAAAGTGGAAAACGAAGCTTCGGTAGTCCATATTGACCGTACCTACGGTTGCTATCTTATCATCCGAGACAAAGAGCTTTGAATGAATAAAGCCGGGGGTATATTCGTAAATCCTAACGCCCGCCTCTAAAAGCTCTAAATAGTTGTACTGTGTGACGGGGTGGACATACCATTTATCGGGAATATGCGGAGTTACTATCCGCACATCTATACCCGATTTTGCCGCCATTCTTAAGATTGAAATCATTGTATTATCTATAATAAGATACGGGGAGGTTATATATACATACCTTTGCGCGGTATTAAGTATCTGCATATAAATACCCTCGGCAGGGTTTTTATCGTTAAGCGGGTCGTCGCAATAGGGCAGTACAAAGCCGTCGTTTTCCGCCTTGTAATCCATCAGATAGGCGTTAATATCAAGCGCCTGCTTGGTGGTAAACTCCCACATACATAAGAACATCGCAAGAAAGCTTCTTACCGCCTCGCCCTTAAGCATTATGCCGCTGTCGTGCCAATGGCCGAAGCGCACCATACGGTTGATGTACTCGTCGCCTATGTTAAAGCCTCCCGTAAAGGCAGTTTTACCGTCTATCACCACGATTTTGCGGTGGCTGCGGTTGTTCATAAATATATTCATAGAAGGCTTTATGGGATTGAATACCGATACGGAGATACCCTCGGCACGCAGATTGCTTATGAAATTTTTGTGCTGGCGTTTTATCGAGCCGAAATCGTCAAAAATTATTCTTACCTCTACGCCCCCCTTAACCTTTTGCGAGAGTATTTTATGTATCTCGTCCCACATATATCCTTCCGCGAGGATGAAAAACTCCATAAAAATGTATTTTTGGGCTTTTTGAAGCTCCGAAAGCATCTTTTCAAGTATTTTTTCACCCGGGCAGAGGAACTCGGTTTCGGTATTGCCGTAAAGCGGATAGCCCGATTCTCCCGAAAGGTAATCCGCCTGTCGGGAATGGTACATATCGTAATAACGGAGCCTGTCCCTTACCTTTTCGTCCTCCTTAAGATAGGGCAGATAGTGCGCCTCGCATTTTTCCATCTTTTTACGCTTGTGGGGCATAACTCTGCCGCCTCCCCACAAAAGAAAGACCGAAATACCGAACACGGGAAAGACCAGAATAAAAATAATCCATGCGATTTTATGGTCGGGATTACCGCGGCGGTTTAAGATAGTGATAACGGTGAGGGTACCGGCAACCATTGAAACGGCATATAACGCCACCGATTTTGCGGTAATATCGTAAAGCACATAAAACAGGAAAACCAGCTGCAACAACAGCAATAATGCCGAGATAATAATTCTGGTTTGAATCCTTATTCCTCGTTTGCGATCGGACATCCTTTTCACCCCTTATGCATATTAATATTAATTATAACACATAAGTCAATATTTTGCAAATATTATAAATTCTTACAAAATTGCTTGTTATCGGCAGAATTTTTTGCTATAATAAAATAAAGAAAAACGGAGGTGCATTTTTTTGGTTAACGAAAAATATAAGTTATGGTGTGAAAAGGCTGTAGGCGACCCCGATTTAGTAAAGGAGCTTGAAGGCATTAAAGGCAACGAGGAAGCGATTTCCGACGCTTTTTATAAGGATCTCGAATTCGGCACGGGGGGACTTCGCGGCGTTATCGGCGCGGGAACAAACCGTATGAACATATATAC
>JAXJVI010000187.1:0-1637 GCA_036308615.1 Acutalibacteraceae bacterium
AAAAATAGCCTCCCTTGCCTAAAGGGAGGGGGACCGCCGAACGGCGGTGGAGGGATATATTGAGGCTTTTTTAAACCCAAGTATCCCCCAGTCACGGCAAGCCGTGCCAGCCCCCTTTAGGCAAGGGGGCCTTTTATACGCTAATCAAACACCCCTACAAACCCCGATTTGTCCGCTTAATAGCAAACAAGCTCGGCATAAGCTTTATTTTCTGCTTTTGCCGAGCTTGTGTTTTTTTAGTTAATCCGTCTTTTCGGATACTGCGTTTTTTACAGCTCCGTATTTATGCCTTCCTACATTGCAATCAGCGTTAAGCCCAAGTAAAAACCCCGGGTATAATCCAACCGCTTAGTGTTAAAAGTATGTTAATTATAGCAAATACGGCGTTAATCCAAAAAAACTTATTAATTCTTTTGACATTGAATGAAACATTTGATGATAGCACAAAAATTAAGGAGATAATTGACATAAACACGGAAAGCGGTCCTACTAAAAACGCATAAGCATAGCCTGAAAGGTTCCAAGCTGTCCAAAGCCCTAAAAACCTTAAATTACACAGCTGATTGAAAAGAAAAACGAGATAGGAAAAAACGGAAATAATGCTGTTAATTACGGTGAGTGTTATATTGATTGCCTTATTAGATTTTTCCGCTTTCATTACAAGCCCTCCGTTATCTATTGTTAATATACGATAATTATAACGCGGCTGTAATATAAAGTCAATTAATAAATAAATTTAACAATAAAAGAGTGACACCTGTACCTTAACGGTTGCGTCGCTTAAATTTATCCGTCCTAATCCTCGATTGCCTGTTCGGCCTCCTCGCGGGTGGGGAAGGCTATGCCGCTTTCGAGGATTTTTATATCCTCCGGCGGGAGATTGTCAAGCACAATGTCACCGTAAACCGTCGCTACTTCATCGCCGTTATAGAGGGCAACGCTGTTGCCGTAGGCTTTTAAAATCCAACTTGACGGCTCGTAATCGCGGTCTCTTGCGGCAAAGCCCGCAGTTATTAAAATTATCACCGCGGCGGCGGTCAATACTATCACGGTTATTATTATATTTCGCTGTTTCGTCTTATCCATACCACACCTTCTTTTCTTTATTTTTGACAAAATAATATGTTTTATTCAAATAATGCTGTTAATGTGATGAAAAATATGTTATACTGTATTATATACAAAATTTCGGACGGTGTTAAATGATGGATTTAAAAGAAGAAGCGTTAAAAAAGCATTACGAATGGCAGGGAAAAATCGAGGTTGTCTCCCGCACCTCGGTTAAGAGCGCGGAAGATTTGTCTATTGCGTATACCCCCGGCGTTGCCCAGCCCTGTCTTGAAATAGAAAAGGATTATAATAAATCCTTTGAGCTGACCAGGCGTTCTAATTTAATCGCGGTTGTAACAGACGGCTCGGCGGTTTTGGGACTCGGCAACATAGGGCCCGAGGCGGGTATGCCCGTAATGGAAGGAAAATGTGTCCTCTTTAAGGAGTTCGCGGGGGTTGACGCATTCCCGATTTGCATCCGCTCTAATGATGTGGATGAGATTGTAGATACGGTTTACAGAATTTCGGGCAGCTTCGGCGGTATTAACTTAGAGGATATTGCCGCGCCGCGCTGCTTTGAAATTGAA
>JAXJVI010000188.1:0-2867 GCA_036308615.1 Acutalibacteraceae bacterium
GTATAGGTCGGACAAAATATGCTCAATAAAGAGCTTTGTTCTGCCGTAGGGGTTAATAGCGCCCAACGGCATACCCTCTACAAGCGGCATTTCGGTAGCGACGCCGTATACGGTAGCGGAGGAGGAGAAAACGATTTTCTTAACATTAAATTCGTTCATAACCTCAATAAGGGCGATTGTGTTGATAAGGTTGTTGTCATAGTACATAATCGGTTCGCGTACCGACTCGCCTACCGCCTTAAGACCGGCGAAATGTATAACCGCCTCAATACCGTTTTCAGAAAAAATTCTGCGGAGAGCTTCCTTGTTTCTTACATCCTCTTTATAAAACTTTACAGGCTTTCCCGTGATTTTTTCAACTCTATTTAAAGCCTCGCTGCTGCTGTTATCAAGATTATCGACAACCACAACATCATAGCCTGCGTTAATTAATTCAACGCAGGTGTGGCTTCCGATATATCCGGCTCCCCCGGTTGTAAGTATAGACATAAACATTCCTCCGTTCAGAATTTTACTAATTAATGATATAACAAAAACCGCCCTTTGTCAAGCGAAAAGGGGCAGTATGTGATATTATTTTTTTATGCTTAGCTATCTCTGAAAAGCATAAAAGAAGCCGCCGCGTTTGCGGACGGCTTCCTTGCGTACAAATATTAAGATTAAGCCTTGCCGACAGAACCGAAAAGCTCCATTTTTTCCTTAACGGTAGCCTTGATAGCGGCTGTGCCGTCTGCCAAAAGCTTTCTCGGGTCAAAGCCCTTGCCCTCAAGGTCCTTACCCGCCTCGATATACTTGCGGGTAGCCTCGGCAAATGCTAACTGACACTCGGTGTTGACATTGATTTTGGAAACGCCCAAAGAAATAGCCTTTTTAATCATATCGGCGGGGATTCCCGTACCGCCGTGGAGAACCAGAGGCATTGTGCCTGTAAGCTCCTGAATTTCCGCAAGGGTATCAAAGCTTAAGCCCGCCCAGTTTGCGGGGTACTTGCCGTGAATGTTGCCTATACCCGCGGCTAACATAGTAACGCCTAAATCGGCAATCATTTTGCATTCCTTCGGATCCGCAACCTCGCCGCTGCCTACAACGCCGTCTTCCTCGCCGCCGATAGCGCCGACCTCAGCCTCAAGAGAGAGACCTAACTTATTGCAGGTTTCAACAAGTTCCTTGGTTTTTGTGATGTTTTCCTCAATCGGGTAGTGAGAGCCGTCAAACATAACAGAAGAGAAGCCTGCTTCGATGCATTTCTTAGCGCCCTCGTAGCTGCCGTGGTCAAGGTGAAGTGCAACGGGAACGGTGATGTTGAGCTCCTCAAGCATACCGTTTACCATTCCTACAACGGTCTTATAGCCGCACATATACTTACCTGCGCCCTCGGAAACACCGAGAATAACGGGAGACTTAAGCTCCTCAGCGGTCTGGAGTATAGCCTTTGTCCATTCAAGATTGTTGATGTTAAACTGGCCGACAGCGTATTTGCCCGCCTTTGCCTTTGTGAGCATATCCTTTGCAGATACTAACATTGTAATTCCTCCGTTGTTAAAAAATTATCTATCTCTATTTTATATCAATACCGTCCTAAAATCAAGTATTTATTTAGAGAAAGGACAAGTTTATTTACCCGGGTCCTCGTTAACAACCTCGGCAGGGGCTTCAAGGAGCTTCGGATTGCGGAGATATTGCCTTATTCTTCTGAAAGCAAGCGCAAAATAACTGCCCGAGCAGATGCGTTCGTCCATAACCACGCCCAAGGGTATACAGCGGTCGAAAACTATTTCTCCGCTGTGGCGGCGGGGGACTTCACGCAGGTTGCCCATTGTGATAAATACGCTTGTAGTTCCGAACTCATAGCAATGGTGGTAAATGTGATTTGTTCTTATGGAAGCAAGGTTGGATATGCAAAGACTGTTGTGGAAGGGGGACATATCGATTACCTTTTTAGGCAAAAGTCCGTGCTTATCCATAAGCCTGAATAGTCCTACACCGAACCGAAGAAGACCGGGCAAGCTAAGCAGAAATTTAATCATCTTCTCGGTTCCGTTCTTTTCAGGAACCTCCCGATTGTCGGTTACATATTCGTTTATCTTGCTGTTTACATCAAAAATGGTATCGGTCATATTGAAATACATCTTTGACATAGTGCCGTTATCGAACTCTCCGGATTTTAGCACTACCATTGCGACCGAAAATTCATTCCTTGCATAGGGCTTGCAGTTGACAATAAACCTGTTAAGCAGGGGGAACTCCGCCGCGGTACGAAGATAAGCCGCGATTATAACCGCCATATGGCTTACGGTCAGCCCCTCCTTGCGTTTTTCGTTAAGATAATTTTGAATGGGGTCGTAGGGAATGTCAAGCGTGACCATATTCATAGCGTCAACGCGCTTGTTCATAACATGCGCCGCCACGGTATACATAGGATCGACATTTCTTAATCTCTTTCCGTCTGCTCTCATTAATAATCTCCGTTCTGCCGCCGTATGTAGAGTCGGTGTATTGTCCCCAAGACGGCACAGGGCAAAATAAATATACCAATGCAATAATACTATACGGCGGGAGAAAATGCAATACTTTTTTAACAAACTGTGAACAATTTTTTGTTTTATTATTAAGTACGAAAAAACGGACGGTCACGGGCACCTGTCCCTACGAAATGTCAATAAAATTTGTGCAGACCAAAGGAAACTGTAAAAAACAAATCGGGGTTTGTAGGGTTGTTTGATTAGCGGATAATAAGGCCCCCTTGCCTAAAGGGGGCTGGCACGGCTTGCCGTGACTGGGGGATATTTCGGTTTGTAGAAGCCCAAATATATCCCTCCACCGCCGTTCGGCGGTCCCCCTCCCTTTAGGCAAGGGAGGCTATGACA
>JAXJVI010000189.1:0-6121 GCA_036308615.1 Acutalibacteraceae bacterium
AATATAGCGGCGCTTAAGGATACCGCGCAAAAAATCTCCGAGGCGGTGAGTAATTCCTCAATAGCCTACGATAATCCCTCGGCTTGGGCGGACGATCTTGATAATAAGCTTGAGGAAGCGATGGACAAGGATTCCTTAAGCAGTACCCTTGACGCCCTTGAAGGGACTCTTTCCGATTATCCGACCTTAGTGTATGACGGGCCCTATTCCGACCATATTTTGGAAAAGGAGCCCCTTATGCTTAAAAACGCCGAGAATGTGACCGAGGCTCAGGCGCTTAAAAAAGCCGCCGAGACGGCGGAGTGCGGGGAAGAAGCCCTGTCGGCGGACGGTACGGTTGACGGGAAAATTCCTTCATACCGCTTTTCGGGAGACAATGTGAGCGTTACGGTAAGCCGTGCGGGCGGGTATGCCGTTTATATGCGAAAAAGCCGTGAGATAGGGGATTATGTCCTCGAATACCGTCAGGCGGTGGACAAGGCGAAAAGATACCTTGAAAGAATAGGAATGGGAGGCTTTGCCGAGACATATTATTTTACCGATGAGGGTGTTTGCGTTATAAATTTCGCCTATCTTGACGGAAAAACCGTTTGCTATACCGACCTTGTGAAGGTGGGGGTGGCGATGGACACGGGGGAAATAATGCTTTACGAGGCGAGCGGATACATTGTGAATCACACCGATCGCGCCTTTGAAAGCGCGGCTATATCTGCCGAGGAGGCGGCAAAAACCGTAAGTCCAAGGCTCAAAATAAACGAGACCGCGTTAGCGCTTATACCTACAAAGGGCGGGAATGAAAAGCGGTGCTATGAATTTGTCTGCGAAACCGATGACAAAAAAGAAATTCTTGTATATATAAACGCCGTGACAGGGGAGGAAGAGGATATTTTGATTCTTTTGAAGAGCGACGGCGGAACTCTTGTAAAATAATACTTGATTTTTTTGGAAAGTTGTGTTAGAATAGTAAAGCTGTTCAGGACGGCAGGGCTTTTTATGCCGTTTTGAGCGTGTGTGCATTTGATTTCACCCGAGCCTTACGGGTGGGTTCATTGCCGAAAATCGACATTGAAGCGGGTGGTCCTCTGTCCTTTAGGGGTACGAACGCCTGGTATTAATTAAGGAGGAAAAAAAGATGGACGCTATCAAGGAACTTACAGCTGATATGCTCAAAAAGGATGTTCCCGAAATTCTTATCGGTAGTACCGTTAAGGTGCATGTAAGAATTAAGGAGGGCGAAAAGGAAAGAATTCAGGTGTTCGAGGGTACGGTTATCGCCAAGAACAACAGCGGAATTGCTGAAACCTTTACTGTTCGCCGCGTTTCCTACGGAGTAGGCGTTGAGCGCGTATTCCCCGTACATTCACCCAGCGTTGCCAAGGTTGAGCTTGTGCGCAAGGGTCAGGTTCGCAGAGCTAAGCTCTACTATCTGCGTGACAGAGTGGGTAAAGCTGCTAAGGTTAAAGAGCTTATCGGTTAATAATAAGGCTTTAAGAGGGGGAACGGGTTTTGTACTGTTCCCCTTTTTTGCTTAAATTAATGTAGAGGTAAAAACTGTATGGACGGCATTAGTAATACTGAAAAACTTAAAAAAATTATTATTTCTGCCGCAAACAGCGGCAACGGGGAGGACGGCTTTAAGGTGAATACTGAATATGCGGATAGCCTGCCCGATACCCCAGAGGAGGATAAAAAGCCGACTACCGCTGAGGAAATTTTTGAATGGCTTGATGTACTTGCTACCGCTGTAATTGCGGTTGTAGTAATTTTCAGCCTGATATTCAGGATTGCTACTATTGAAGGTCCTTCCATGCAGAATACCCTTTTTACGGGCGACAGGGTGATTATTTCAAACCTCGGATATACGCCGAAGCGGGGCGACATAGTGGTTGTTTCAAGAAATGTAAATAATTCCGCCGAGGACGCACTTACCGGTAAAGAGCCTATTATAAAGCGGGTTATCGCGGTGGGCGGTCAAACGGTGGATATTGATTTTGAGCGGGGCGTTGTTTCGGTTGACGGGGTCGAGCTTGACGAGCCCTACGCAAAAACGCCTACCACAAGAGAATTTGATGTTCAGTTCCCGCTCTATGTGCCGGAGGGTTATATATTTGTGCTGGGTGATAACAGGAATAATTCTACGGACAGCCGTGACAGCCGCATAGGCGAGGGCGGTCTTATCGATACACGCTATGTTTTAGGTCACGCTGTTTTCCGCATTTTCCCATTTAACAGCATTGGGAGTCTTTTAAATGAGTAATACACAGAATATTCAGTGGTTTCCCGGTCATATGGCGAAAACCCGCCGTAAAATCAAGGAGATACTGCCCCTTATCGATGCGGTGGCAGAGGTTGTCGACGCAAGGATACCCATAAGCAGCCGCAACCCCGAGCTTAAAAGCCTTATAGGCGATAAACCCCTTATAATACTTCTTAACAAGTGCGATATGGCAGACCCTAAAGCTACCGAGGAATGGATAAATTATTATAAATCGCAGGGTATTTCCGCTATCGCTACCGACTGCAAAACGGGAAAAGGAATTAATTTATTTAAGGATACGGTTAAAACCGCCCTTGCGGACAGGCTTCGATACTATGCCGAAAAGGGAATGGTAGGAAAGCCCCTTAGGGTAATGGTTGTGGGCATTCCTAACATAGGAAAGTCTACCTTTATTAACCGTATTGCGGGCAACAACCGGGCAAAGGCGGAAAACCGCCCGGGCGTCACAAGGGGCAACCAATGGTTTACTATTGATAAGCAGTTGGAGCTGCTTGACACTCCCGGCGTGCTTTGGCCTAAGTTTGAGGATAATACAGTGGGCGAGTATTTAGCCTTTACCGGAGCTGTTAAGGACAATATTCTCGATACCGAGCTTTTGGGAATGCGGCTTGCAGAGCTTTTAGCCAAGACCGCGCCGGATAAGCTTACCGCCCGCTACGGCGAGCTCCAATTAAGCGGGGACGGATATGATCTTTTGTGCGAGGTAGGCAAAAAGCGCGGTATGCTTGTAAGGGGCGGCGAGACCGACACCGAAAGGGCGGCGAATATGCTCCTTGAGGAGTACCGAAACTGCAAAATAGGACGAATAACCTTGGAAAGGGTTTGATAAAATGCCTGATTACGAATACGAAAAAGCCGCGGTATTAAGCGGCTTTAATATTATTTGCGGAGTTGACGAGGCGGGCAGAGGGCCTCTTGCAGGGCCTGTCTGCGCGGCGGCGGTTATACTGCCCACTGACGCCGTAATAGAGGGGCTTGACGATTCCAAAAAGCTAAGCGAGAAGAAAAGGGAACGGCTTTATGATGAGATAACTAAAAAGGCTGTCGCATACTGTGTAGCCTACGGCACGCTTGAGGAGATAGAAAGCGTGAATATCTTAGAAGCTACCTTTATCGCAATGAACAGGGCGATTGACGGGCTTAAGGTCAAGCCCGATTTTGCCATTATAGACGGCAACCGTGTGCCCAAAGGCATTAAAATCCCCTGCGCAACGCTGGTTAAGGGGGATTCAAAATCTATGTCGGTGGCGGCGGCTTCGGTGCTCGCAAAGGTCACCCGTGACCGCCTTATGCTTACATACGATGAAAAATATCCGCAGTATAACTTTAAAAAGCACAAGGGCTACGGCACAAAGGAGCATACCGAGCTTTTGAAGCAGTACGGTCCCTCACCGATACACAGGCTGTCCTTCCTTAAAAATATATTAGGGTGAGGGTATGAATATAGGCAAGACAGGCGGTATGGGAGAAAGCCTTACCGCCGAGTTTTTACGGAAAAACGGCTTTGTTATAGTAAAGCGCAACTATCATTGCCGTTACGGCGAAATTGACATAATAGCGGAAAACAGGGAATATATAATTTTTACGGAGGTTAAAACCCGCCGTGAGGACAGCCTTGTTTCTCCCGCCGAAGCGGTGGATGCTCACAAGCAAAGGCGAATAATCCTAACCGCCGAGGATTTTTTGACTAAATATGAAACCGAGCTTCAGCCCCGATTTGATGTGGCGCAGGTCACGGTTTTTAAGAAAGCCGACGGCACGGACGGGTATAAGCTCCATTACATTAAAAACGCTTTTTAGGAGTGTTTAAATTGAATTACTTCGACCTGCATTGCGATACGCCCTATGAATGTTATTTTAAAAATCAGGACTTTTTTGAAAATAACCTTGCCGTTTCGGGCAAAAAGGGGACGGGGTTTAAAAATTGGAGACAGGTTTTCGCCATTTGGATAAGGGACGGTCAAGACGAGCCGTATACCCTTTATAAAGCGATTTTAAAGGATTTCAAGGAAAAGCTTAAAAATAAGCCAGATAACCTAACCCCGTACTTTTCGGTTGAGGGCGGGGCTGTCATTGAAGATGATATAGACCGCCTTTATGAATTAAAAAAGGACGGAATACGAGCTTTAACTCTTACTTGGAACGGGGAAAACCGAATAGCGGGCGGAAGTAAAACCGATAAGGGGCTGACCGATTTCGGCAAAAGGGTAATAAGTGAAATGAATTCCCTTGATATGCTTTGCGATTTATCCCACCTGAACGAAAAAAGCTTTTATTCGGCGGTGGAGCTTGCCGATTATCCGATAGCAACCCATTCAAACTGCCGTGCGGTTTTTGACTGCCCACGAAACCTTAACGATAATCAGCTAAAGCTTATAGCCGAAAAGGGCGGGATTGTGGGGCTTTGCTTTTATCCCAAGTTTTTGGGCGGAGAGGCTCACCAAAAGCTGTATGAAAATATTTTTCATTTATTGGAGCTCGGAATGGAAAATAATATTGCGTTAGGCTCAGATTTTGACGGCGCGGATATGTCTTACGAGCTTTGCGATATTACAAAAATTCCGTTTTTATATGCTCAATTACGCGAAAAAGGCATAGATGAAAAGATTTTAGATAAAATTTTTTATAAAAACGCGGAAAATTATCTTGAAACCTTTGACAAAAGGCGTTCAATATAATACAATAAAGAATAATGCTAAAATGGGAGCCAAGGAATATGAATTATGTAAGTACAAGAGATAAATCGGTAAAGGTCACCGCCGCCAAGGCTATTGCAAGCGGCATTTCCGCCGAGGGCGGACTTTTCGTGCCCGATACCTTTCCGATCCTTAATGAAAAGGATTTTGAAGCTTTAGGGAAGCTGGACTATATCGGTAGGGCAAAATATGTTCTTAAATTCTTTCTTAATGATTTTACCGAGGAAGAGGTGGATTACTGCGTAAAGGGCGCTTATACCGGCAGCTTTGACAACGAACAGCCCGCGCCTATCTCGGTTGTAGGGGAGAACGCTAATATTTTGGAGCTTTGGCACGGCCCTACCTGCGCCTTTAAGGACTTGGCGCTTCAGCTTTTGCCTTATCTGCTTACTACTTCGGCTAAAAAGACCGCGGCGGGCAAGAAGACCGTTATTTTGGTTGCTACCTCGGGCGATACGGGCAAGGCGGCGCTCGAGGGCTTTAAGGATGTTCCCGATACCGAAATCGTGGTGTTTTATCCCAGCGACGGCGTAAGCCCCATGCAGAAGCTGCAGATGGATTCCCAAAAAGGAAACAATGTCCATGTTATAGCAATTAAGGGTAATTTTGACGACGCGCAGACAGGTGTTAAGAAGATATTTACCGATAATGCGGTAAAGGCAAAATTAGCCGAAAATAATATGCAGTTCTCCTCCGCAAACTCTATTAACTGGGGAAGACTTGCTCCGCAGATTGTTTATTATGTATCCGCCTACTGCGATATGTTCTCCCGCGGGGAAGACTTAAAGGACGGCTTTAATGTGGTTGTTCCTACAGGCAACTTCGGCAACATTTTGGCGGCTTATTACGCTAAGAAAATGGGCGTGCCGATAAAGAAGCTTATTTGCGCGTCTAACTCAAACAATGTCCTTACAGACTTTATAAACACCGGCGTTTATGACCGCAACCGTAGGTTCTACACCACCATTTCCCCCTCTATGGATATTCTGATTTCCAGCAACCTTGAAAGAATGCTGTTTGAGCTGTCCGCCTGTGACGATAAGGCGGTCGCAAAAATGCAGGCAGACCTTGCAAAGGACGGCGTGTTTAAGGTTACGGACGAAATAAAGGCAAAAATGTCCGAGCTTTTCTACGGCGGCTGCTGTGA
>JAXJVI010000190.1:0-1573 GCA_036308615.1 Acutalibacteraceae bacterium
CTTCTCGACAAAGTCGAGCCACCTCCCTATACACAAGGGAGGCTCTTTTCGTTACAAAATCCCCTCCACAAACCCCGATTTGTTTTTTTAGAGTCCCTTTTATAGCTGAATATTAAATTGGTTTTCCCTACGATGCTTCTTTTATGCTTTGTTCTTCAACGCTTTGTGCGGTTTTTAGCATATTTTCGGCAAAAATGCCGTAGCCGCTGGTCGGGTCATCGATTAAAACATGGGTTACAGCCCCCACCAACTTGCCGTTTTGCAAAATCGGACTGCCCGACATTCCCTGCACTATTCCGCCTGTAAGATTTAACAGCTCCTTGTCGGTTACGGTAACGATAAGATTTTTTGTGGGGGACAGATATGCAGAGTTCTTCTTTTTTATACTACAGGAAAAAAGCTTTGGTGTCTCCCCGTTTACCGTGCATAAAAGCTGCGCGTCTCCGTCCTTTACCTCCTGCTTTAAGGCAATTTCGGTTAGGTTTGAAAGATTAAGCCTTCCCTTTAAAAGGCTGAAAACTCCGCATTCGCTGTTTAAATCGATTGCGCCTATACTGCTGTAGGTGAATTTACCCTTAAGCTGTCCGGGGCTTCCGGAGCTTCCCTTTTCCACCGAAATAATCTCCGCCGTGACAAGCTCTCCCGAATCAAGCTTTAACAGCTCTTCGGTGTCTTCGTCACATACGCCGTGTCCAAGACCGCAAACCACCCCTGTAGCGGGACTGTAAAAGGTAAGAGTGCCTATTCCCGCACTGCTGTCGCGCACCCAAAGACCAACCTTATAACTGTTTGTTTCCTTAGAAAGGACAGCGCAAAAGCGGATTATCTTCGTTTTTCCGCCCCGCTTTATCTCAAGCTTCATTTCGTTACCCGCCGAGGCTTCTACTGCCGCGCCAAGCTCCTCATTAGTGCTTATCTTCCTGCCGTCAACCGAAACAATGTAATCGCCTATTTCTATGCCTGCGTCTTTGGCGGGATTAACATTTCCGTTTTCGGTTTTAACATCTGTCATATCTATTACAAGAACGCCCTCGGTGTAAAGCTTCATACCAAACGGCGTTCCCAAAACCGCAACATTAAGTTCGTCCACCACCTCAACGCTGACTGTTGAAAAGGGTATCATTCCAAACGCCTTAAGCTCTACTTTAAATTCATCGCTTATACTGTCTGTCTTTTCGCTTCCCGAAAGCTTACTGCCTTCGTATACGGCGGTTATAGGAACAAATGCGTCAAAGGTTAAAGGGTCGCCTTTTTTAATTTTATAATTATTGCTCACGGTTACATTGAGATATGCTATCATTGAAAAAACCGCTATATCAAGGGTTAAAATTATAAAAAACACCCACTTGGTTAAATTACGCGCAAATTTCAAAACAATCACTTCCCGTGATTATTTTGCACAATTTATCACAAAATAATAATTACAAAAATAACCGCCTGAAAGCAGGCGGTAAAAAATCAATTTGAAAAAAATCCCTTTTTTGTTCGGTGCTCATAGGGCGCCGAATCGGTTGTCACAAGGATAGTTTCAGGACCTATAACCTCAATTTCCGACCAAGGTATAACAATATCC
>JAXJVI010000191.1:0-19136 GCA_036308615.1 Acutalibacteraceae bacterium
CTGGAGCCTTTTCGGTATTGAGGCTAAAGACCCGATAATTACTAAAGAAGCCGAGGAACTAAACTTCACCAACGAGGGCGGCTATAAAGGCACGGTTCGTTTCCTTAAAAATATTATGGGACTCTGGCTTATTCAGGAATCCCGCCGTCAGTGGAGAAGAGAGGGGGACGAGGTCGGCTTTGATACACTCGAAAAGGAGGCGCTTTCCGCCGAACCCTTTAAGTGCTTTATTGATGTTGACGACTCCGCCTTTGAAACCGCGGGCAATCTTCCCCAACGGGTGGTGGAATACTGCCGCAAAACAGGTCAGTATGTACCGCAAAACCGCCCCGAAATAATGCGTTGCATCTACCAGAGCCTTGCTATGAAATATAAATACACCTTTAATATGCTCTCGAAAATGGGGCAAAAGGAATACCACCGTATTAACATTTTAGGCGGCGGCATAAAGGACAGACTGCTTTGCCAAATGGCGGCGGACGCCTGCAACGCCGAGGTTTTGGCGGGCCCGTCCGAGGCGACGGTTATGGGCAATATAGCTGTTTGCTTTGACGCTCTCGATGAAATAGACGGTTTCGCGGGAATAAGAAAGGCCGTTTCCGATTCCACAGAGCTTAAGCGTTACGAGCCAAAGGAAAACTCGGCTTGGGAAAAGGCTTATGAGGATTATTTAAAGATTATCAATTATAATTCGTAATTGGGTTGTAGAAAGCAAATTGGGGTTTGTAGAGCTAATTAAAAAATAGCCTCCCTTGTGTAAAGGGAGGTGGCTCGACTTTGTCGAGACGGAGGGATTGTTGTTAAAACAAAAATCAACAATAAAAACGGGGTTTCCAAAACAATCCCCCAGTCTCGCTACGCTCGACAGCCCCCTTTACACAAGGGGGCCTTATTATCAGCTAATCAAAGACCCCTACAAGGGAGAGGCTACGTAAGGAAGTAGCTTCTCCCTTCGGCTTTGTAATCAGCCAGATTGATTGAAATTGTAGGAAAATCAATATAATTTGGAGGATTACATAATGGAAAACAGAATTTATAACGAACAGAACGGTTTGTGGTACGAATTACAGGGCGATTATTATATCCCTTGCCTTGCACTCCCCGATGAAGAACAAGTTGAACTCGGTGTATGGGGACAAAGGCATTTGAGGTATATCAAGCAACACCATAAGGTGCGATATGTCAATTTGCTAACAAGTGGCAAGTTAAACGGCTACCTTGCTGATATTGACAAACAAGCTGAGGATATGTTTTTTCGGCTCGTAAAACAAATGGCAGAGCGTGAGGGCGTAACCGAAAAACTCAAAGCAGATAATCAAATGGAGTGGGTTGCTCGGATGAATAACATCCGTAGCAGCGCCACAGAAATCATTAATACCGAGGTGATCTTCGTATGAGAAAACGAAAGTATTACCTTTACCTTACGGCAGAGGAACGGCGGTATATTTTTAATGCCGTGCTTGCTTTCCGCAACAAGCTGATAGCACAAGGCAGATATACGGATGCAGTTGATGAGATTATGATAAAATTCGCAAAATGAACCTGTAACAGGACAATATACAAAATCGAGGGGTAAGGTGTTTGTACCTTACTTCTCGATTTTCTGCTTGTCAACAAGTGAAATCTTGAAAAACCATTGAAATTTCAGCGAAAGAGTAGTATAATATTTCCCGTCACATAAATCTAAATAATCAGAAGGCACAGGTATCCTTTTTTATAGGGGGTACTATACCCTTTTGTACATCTATCTATGAATTTGGCAAAAATGCAAATTCCTTATGATGGATGTACGGTGCGATACCTGTTCTGATTAGATTTGTGTGACAACAATCGGAGTTTGCATTTTTCGGTGTGTACGGCTTCGGTTGCACACACTTTTGTATTTTATGGAGGAAATGAGAATGAAAAGATTAACCACACTATTTTTGGCATTGTGTATGCTGTTTGCGTTAACTGCTTGCGGCAACATAGGAGGGCAGAATGATGAGGATGTCGTAATCACTTTGGGTGATACCGGTGCTACAGTCGTTATCCCAGGTGGGATGGAACTGAAGGTTCAAGAAAGTGAAACGAATGACTTTTATGGTGCAAACAATGAATGGGCAATTATTGCTAATGTTGACCTCAAGAGCGACTGTAACAACTGCACACTTGCTGATTACGTTTCGTTGTATGCACAGGAGTGTGATGGTACAGTGAGACAGGATCTTAGTGATAACTACTATTTTACATATAACTATGATATGGGTGAAGATGGAGTTTATTGCTACTTTACTGCCGTGAGAGAAAATGACAGTGAATTTATTCAAGTTGCGTTCTATTGTCGTGAGGAGTCTTGGGATACCTATCGTGATCAATTTCTCAATTGGTCGACCACGATAGAGTTCGGATATGACAATGCAGGTGCCACCAATAATGGAAATGAATCACAAGAGAGTGCAGACAATAACGACATTGCAGTTCCTTTGGGCGATACCGGTGCTACAGTTGTTATCCCTGCCGATATGGGATTTGAAGCTCAAGAAAGTGAAATAAATGACTTCTATGGTCTTGGTGCAAATCAAGAATGGGCGATTATCGCTAATGTTGAACCTAAGAGCGATTATCCTGATTCCACCATTGCTGATTATACATCTGCGAGTGCTCAAGCAAATGAAGCTACAGTAGGACAAGATTCTGACGGTAACTACTATTTTACATACGTCAAGGATATGGGTGATGGTGACATTTATAAGTACTACACAGCAGTACGAGAGAATGAAACTAACTATATCCGTGTAGCGTTCTATTGCTTTAATGATGCTTGGAGCACCTACGGTTCACAATTTAGTGATTGGTCAACGACTATAGAATTTAAGTAATCGTTGGAGGTGAAAAGATGGCTTTAATAAAATGTTCGGAATGTGGAAAAGAAATATCGGATAAAGCAACGAACTGCATACACTGCGGTTGCCCTATAGCTCCATCCCCAGCTAAAAGTAATTCCGGTGGTGCAAAACTGACACACGGTGCAATGTCAAGTGAAGAAGCAATCGCACTGCTCAAGAAATATAAACCTAACTTTCTGGTTAGACTTTTCAAAAGCCAAGGGTTTTCCGGTTTTCTCGGAAAATTTATCGGTATGACCATAGTGTTCGTTGTAGGCGGTCGATTGGGCGATATTGATATGGAAGTAATAATCCCTATTCTTGGGGTTTGCTTTGTTTTGCTTTGGTTGGGAAGTTTGTATCCGTTGGTACACCTCAAAGGCTATTGCAGAAGACATCATATTATCGAAGCGATCCGTAAGGATTCCGGCTATATGAATGTGGCAATAAATGCTTTCAATGCCTTGCCTACTAAGAAAACACTGGCTTATATCAAGAAACTCAATCCTGCCGCAGCACAAGAAATCGAACGACAGCTTGCTGAAAAAAAGAAATGATTGCTCCAACACCCTGCAAGGCTTCAAAATCTTGCAGGGTACTTTTATGCCTAAACTAATAGTATTCCAACAATTATGACAAATAATCAAAACCGTCACTAAAATCATTGACAAACATTAGTTCGATAGTGTATAATAAAATCCCTCTTATGAGGGATTACAACTGAATACGATGTAAGATTGAAATGTGGCTAAGCCACCTAATGCCGGCGGTATGCTAAGAGAAAATACCGTCACTCATCACTCTATGCGTTTTGGTACTGTTAGCGAGTGACAGGGTGAGATAACAGTCCCGTCTTTGAATTTCAAAGCCGTTACATAGAACATCATTTTGAAGCGAGAGCAATGCTCCCGTCGATTCTTGATGTCTGTGTAGCGGCTTTTTTGTTTTGCCTTTTTTGAAAACAGCTTTGCTGAAAAGCATAAAAAGTTCCCAATTAAATATTAGAGAAGAAATTTTCAAAACCGTTTGCTTTTTTGCCTTTCTCACTGCCTACTCATTGAGGGATAAAAATTGTTTGAAAAATTTTTGCAAAAAGGTGATATTTTTGCCCTTTTCGCTGGCTACTCCTTGAGGGGTATTTTTTAGCCGCTTGTACTTAACAACTGAATGACCGTCTGAATGGGATACTCCGCCAAGACTTCCCCTATGGGAACGAGCGAGAAAACGCCGCTGAAAAAGCAGGGGCAGGAACGACATTCGGGTAGAACGGCAATTTGGCTCTTGAACTGTAAAAGTCGGTATTTTTCCAAACAGAATAGGTTTTAGCGATGTCTGCATCGTTTGGGGCGTTCCTATCGCAAAATCTGCATTTTTCACAAGTCTTGAACTGTGAAAAATCGGTCAAAAATGCCCTGCTTACAAAACACAAGAAAAAACAAGTAAATTTTGAAGGGAGCGTGAGCTTATGAAAACAGGACTTAAAAAGTCGCAGAAAACAACGGAAATATTTTTCGATGAAGCAAGCCGATGGATAACGGTAAACACCTACAATACAGATCTTAAAAACAGATTGACTGCCTATTCCCAAAAGCATCCCGAACTGTGCAGGCTTACCGATGACTACGAAGATGGCGGTCTTTCCTTTGAGATTGCGAAAGGTCGGTTTTGTTTTCGGTTGACCGAACCATACAGCGATGAGCGACGGGCGGCGGCAAGTGAATATGCGAAGAAGCAGAAAAACAGATTAAGAAACCATCCGAAAGGAGTGAGCCAAAATGCAGATGACCAAAGGTGAACGGCTCGTAGCCGAAATGCTCGGAGATATGCCGCAAACGGGTATGCCGGTATTGACCGAAGAACACCCTTTTCTTCGGAAGGTAGTTGCCTTTATGCAGACAAGAAAAGAATGGCTCGGTACTGCCACCGACCTTCTGAACGCTGTCGGGGATAACTATACCCCACCCAATACCGTCACAAAATTATTACGGAAATATGATTACCAATATCTCTACAAAGAAAACGGAATTGATGTATCCTTCCGCCGTACCAATCGTAAACGGCTTATAGGATTATGCAATCTCTGTTATTCCCGTAGTGACAGTTCCGTGTACGGTAGCGGTGACGGTTTTATTTGAGAGATAGGAGTACCCATAGAAGAAAGCACTATGCCTGTCCACAGGTATAGCGAGCATCGGATTTTGACACCAAAATCCAATCCACACCCTAAAGGGATGTGGACTATACTCAGGGGACAACCCCTGAATACCCCGTTAAAAAAGAATGAATTTAAGAATGGAGATGATGTAAATTGAAAGATAAATATAAAAATACTGTTCGGATTTCAGTACGACTATCCGAAGAAGAAAAAGAAAAGTTGGAACGCTCGGCAGAGATATGTGGGCTATCTCAATCAGAGTTTGTGCGGCAGCTCTGCAAAGGCAAAACACCGAAACCGCTACCGACAAAAGAGTTTTGGGAACTGCTTGAAGCACTCTATGGAGTTCACAAAGGTTTTAAGGAGTGTGCAAAACACGAGCCATCAGCACTAAATATCTGCAAAGAAATTGAGTGCCTTATCCTTGATTTGCAGGAGGTGGGATAAATGGCTACAACAAGCTTATGGCATATCGAAGGTCGGTTGAAAGACCTTATTGCCTACGTGAAAAATCCAGAAAAGACCGTTGCAAACAACCCAAGTTTACAACCGCTATGGGAGGTTATGTCCTATGTCAGCCGCCCCGAAGCCACCGAGCAGGGCGAGTATGTTTCCACCATAAACTGCTTAAAGGAGATTGCCTTGCAGCAGATGATCCTAACGAAAAAGCAATACGGTAAAGAGAATGGATATATTGCTTGGCACGGTTATCAGAGCTTTAAGCCGGATGAGGTTACGGCAAAAGAAGCTCACGAAATCGGATTGCAGACCGCAAGAGAAATGTGGGGAGATAAATACCAAATCATCGTCACTACCCACCTTGACAAAGACCATCTGCACAACCATTTCTGTTTTAATTCTGTGTCTTTTGTTGACGGTAAAAAGTACGACTATTCCAAAGCAGAGCAAAGAAAACTGCGGAGCGTGTCAGATCGCATTTGTGCCGAACACGGATTGTCGGTTATAAAAAATCCGCATAAAGCACCCACAAGACAAGTATGGCTTGATGAGAAAAGCGGCAAACCCACCCGATATAACGTGTACCGTGAGGATGTGCGAGAAGCCATTGATTACAGCCGTAGTCCCAAATATATCGAAGAATATCTGCAAAGAAAAGGATATGTTACAGACTTCACGGGTAAGCATTGGAAGATACGATTACCGCAGTACGAACACTTCACAAGACTTGATACTCTTGATGAAAGATGGACTCCCGAAAATCTAAAATGGTCGGTTGGCAGATACGCTTCTTTTGGTAGCAGACGGGCATATATCTCCTATCCAAAAGATATGCCGCAGGACTTAAAAGATTGGTTTCAGCCATTTCATCGGACAAGCCACATCTACCGCTTGTATCTGCATTACTGCTATCTGCTCGGTTATTTGCCGAAAAATACGGATTACAAACCCACAAGTCCCTATCTAAAAGAGGACTTAAAGAAGCTCGACGAGATTTCCGAGCAGGTGCGGTATATGGGCAAATATCATATCGAAACCTTTGATGATCTGTACGCAGACAGAACAAAGATTGAAAACGATATGAACAGGCTCATTGAAGCTCGTACCAAACTGCAAAACAAAATCCGCAGAGCAACACCTGCCGAAAAAGAAACCCTGCGAGAAGAAAAAGCAGGTGTTACTGCACGGATAACGGAACTGCGAAAACAACTAAAAATGAATAAAGCCATTGAAGAACGTTCAGCGAAAATCCAAGAGAAAACGGATATGTTCTACGCAAATGAAATTGCGGCAAAACAAGCCGAACAACAAAAAATCAGAGAACGACAGAGAGGAGGTTGGGAGCGATGACAGATAAAGATTACACCGAATTTGACAGAACAGGTGAGATTTATGCCATCATTGACGATATAACCGTAATGCTGACGGATATGTCCAAAGAGGAAAGAATAGCGTGGTTTCGCAAGACACAGTATCCGCACCCCATTAATTTTAATACAGAGATTGACGGCACGGTTTACACGGTCACAACGCATTTTAACAAGGATGCAAAGGAAACTCTGCTTGAAAAAACAGAGCGAATAATTTTGAAAAAGATGTAACAAATTTCAGAACACCACTTTAAAGTGTTGAAGTTTAACAGCGGATATGGTATTATAATTGTACCTACAATTTATATCATATCTGGCTGTGGAAAGGAGCTATATGAGCAATAAACAGTCAGAAAAAAGAATTACCGCCCTGTATGCAAGACTCAGTCGTGATGACGAAAAGGAAGGCATGTCGGGCAGTATTCAAAATCAAAAAGCCATTCTCGAAAAGTATGCAAAGGACAATAAGCTGCCTAATCCCCGATTTTTCTATGATGACGGATTTTCGGGTGTTACGTTTGCAAGACCGGCATTTATGGAAATAATGGAGCTTGCGGAACAAGGCTTGGTTGTTAATCTTGTAGTAAAAGATCATTCAAGACTTGGGCGTAACCGCTTGATAGTCGGTCAGCTTATGGAAGAAGATTTTGTCCGTTTGGATATACGTTATATCGCCATAATGGACAATATTGATACCGCAAAAGGCATTAGCGATATTGTTCCGATGCAGGACTTGTTCAACGAATGGCACGCAAAAAACACAAGCGATAAAGTTCGCAGAGTAATGCGGAGCAAGGGAATGTCGGGAAAGCATTTGACCACCAATCCACCTTTCGGATATATGAAATCCCCCGATGATAAGGAACAATGGATTGTGGATGAGCCTGCCGCAAAGATCGTGCGAAGAATATTTGACCTTTGTATTTCGGGACTCGGATCGACGCAGATTGCAAAGAAACTCAAAGCAGAAAAGGTTATGACTCCTACGGAATATTGGAGAAGCATAGACAGAAAATGCAGTAAGCCGCCCGCCGTTCCGTTCGGATGGGTAGCCGACACAGTATCCAATATTCTTGATAAGCAGGAGTATTGCGGAGATACCGTGAACTTTCGTACCACAAGCAAGTCTTTCAAATTGAAAAAGCGATTGGAAAGACCGCAAGAGGAATGGCAAGTGTTTGAGAACACCCACCCTGCTATCGTGGATCGGGAAACCTTTGATCTTGTGCAGGAACTAAGACTACACCGTCGCAGACCAACGAAAAGCGGGATTGTGAGTATGTTTTCGGGACTGCTTTACTGTGCCGATTGCGGAGAGAAACTGTATTACAGCGTAACAAACAACTACAAACGGGAGCAAGCCTATTTCTTCTGTTCCGCTTATCGTAAGAACTCCGATGTGTGTTCTGCCCACTATATCCGTGAAAAGGTAATTGAAAGCCTTGTGCTTGAAAATATGCAACGGGTATTATGGTATGTGCAGACCTACGAAAAACTGTTTGCACAAAGGCAGTTGGAGGAATACGGCGATAAGAAGAAAAAGGAACTGTCAGAGAAACGCAGAGAGCTTGACAAGGCGAAAAGTCGTATCCGAGAAATTGACGGCATTATTCAAAAGCTTTATGAGGACAATGTTATCGGCAAGGTAAGCGATGAACGCTATGCCACCATATCAATGTCTTTGGAAACCGAGCAGGAAGAACTGAAAACTAAAGTTCCAAAACTTGAAACAGAGCTTGAAGATGTAAAAATCGCAACAGAGGGCTTACAGCGTTTCATTGAAAAAGCAAAGGTGGTTACGCAGCTTACGGAGCTGACACCCGAACTGGTACACGAATTTATTCAAAAGATTGTAGTCGGAAAACCCGAATACAAGGATGGAAAACGATACCAAAGCGTAGAAATCCACTACAACGGTGTTGGAATTATCCGTGAACCTTCTCCCGAAGAAATGGAAGTACACTTCCAAGACCACCTCAAAACAAGAGGTCAAAGAAAAACGGCATAACCCGAAGGCTACGCCGTATGATAACGATAATATTAAATTGAGATACAGAGCCACCTTGGGGCACCTTCCTTACGGAGGGTGCCCCAAACCCCGATTTGTTTTTTTACAGCCCCTTATCTAATATCTAATATCTAAACAAGGTGTGTCCAACCGTATTTATCCTCGGTCTTGCCCCACTGAATGCCCGTAAGGGTATCGTAAAGATGCTGTGTAACCTTGCCGATTTCGCCGTTGTTGATTATGTACTTAACATCCTTGTAGCAAAGCTCCCCTATAGGAGAAACAACCGCCGCCGTACCGCAGCCCCAAGCCTCTTCAAGCTTGCCGTTTTTAAGCGCCTCGCCAAGCTCGTCAACGCTTAAAAGCCGCTCGTTTACGGTGTATCCCTCGTCCTTTAAAACCTCTATACAGGATTTTCTGGTAATACCCGGAAGAATTGAGCCTGTAAGCTTAGGAGTTACAATCTCGCCGTCAATCTTGAACATAACATTCATAGCGCCGACCTCTTCTATGTACCTGCGCTCAACACCGTCAAGCCACAGTACCTGAGAGTAGCCCTTTTTCTCGGCGCGCTCACCCGCGCGGTTGCTCGCCGCGTAGTTTCCGCCGCACTTAGCATAGCCTGTGCCGCCCCTTACCGCGCGGACATCCTCGTCCTCAATCATAATCTTAACGGGGTTAATTCCCTCCGCGTAATAACTGCCCACAGGCGAGGCGATTATAATAAACTTAGCATTGTGAACGGCGTGAACGCCCAAGTTTTCATCATTACCGAACATAAAGGGACGGATATAAAGAGAAGTTCCCTCAGCCGACGGGGTCCAGTCCTGCTCAACACCTACAAAGGTATCTAAAATCTGCATCGCGTCCTCTTCGGGAATCTGCGGCAGACAAAGCCTTTCGGCAGAGTTGTTCATACGGCGGATGTTCTCTATCGGGCGGAAAAGCTGAACCCTGCCATCGGCACGGCGGTACGCCTTAAGACCCTCAAAAATTTCCGAGCCGTAATGGAGCACGGTAGCCGCCGGGTGGAGCGAAATATTAGCGAACGGTACGATTTTTGCGTCGTGCCAGCCTTTATCAGCCGAGTAATCCATAACAAACATATGGTCGGTAAATATTTTGCCGAAGCCGAGTGTGCTGCTATCAGGCTTTGCCTTGGGAGCAGTGGTTTTTGTTATTTCGATTTTCATTTTTTACACTCCTATTTTGCAAAAATCCCGCCTCAAGGTCTACTTGAGACGGGTGTAGAATACATCCGTTCGTAAAAGCCTTTTACGATTTTTTACAGTATACCACCGTACTTAGAATTTGTCAATATTTTTGAGAATTTTTTGGGAGCTTCACAACTTTATAAAAAAACTATTGACAAAAGGCGGTGTTTGGTGGGATAATAGGTTAGGTAGTATACTCTTTTAAAACTTTTGTTTTTGGTGATATAAATGCGAATTATTACAGGCGCAGCTAAGGGCAAGCGCCTTGTCACGCCCGAGGGCAGAGATGTCCGCCCGACGCCCGAACGGGTCAAGGAGGGACTTTTCAGCGCCTTGCAGTTCGATATTGAGGGCAGGCGCGTGCTTGACCTTTTCGCGGGCTCGGGTCAGTTAGGGCTTGAGGCTCTGTCCCGCGGGGCGGAAAGCGCCGTATTTGTTGACGCGGCGGACGCTTCGGTGAAAATCGTAAAACAGAATATAGAGCTTACGGGCTTTGAAAGTAAAGCAAAGGTTTTTCGCTCGGATTACGCCTCCTTCGCGGCGGCGTGCAGGGATACATTTGATATTGTCTTTCTCGACCCGCCCTATAACGCAGGGCTGCTTATGCCCGCCCTTAAAGCGGTGCTCCCGCTTATGAGCGATTACGGAATGATTGTCTGTGAGCACCCGCCCGAGGTTAAGCCCGAAGAAAATGTCGGCGGTTTTTCGATAAGTAAAACCTATCGCTACGGCAAGGTTTTGGTTACGGTTTATCGGAAAGGAGAAACGGTATGAACACTCTTACCGCAATCTGTCCCGGAAGCTTTGACCCTGTAACCTGCGGGCATCTTGATATTATAGCGAGAGCCTCTAAGATGTTCGGAAAGCTTATAGTAGTGGTCGCAAGCAACGGCGCGAAGCATTGCTCCTTTACCCCCGAGGAACGGGTGGAAATGATTAAAAAATGCACTGAAGATCTTAGTAATATCGAGATAGTGCATTATGACGGACTCCTTGCGGACTATGCGGCAAAAAGGGGTGCAAGCGCAATAATTAAGGGACTTCGCGCTATGTCCGACTTTGAATATGAGTTTCAGATGGCGCTTACCAATAAAAAGCTTAACCCTAATGTTGAAACCCTCTTTCTTACGACCGATTCACATAATATGTATTTAAGCTCAAGTATGGTAAAGCAGGTCGCCAGTATGGGGGGAGACATTTCCGGCTTTGTCCCCGAGGTTATAAAGCAGGATATAATGGATAGGATTTATATAAAAAAACAGACAAAATTTACGGAGGAATAAAAAATGACACTTGACGATTTACTTGAACAGTTTGACGAGGTTTTGGACAGCGGTATCAAAATCCCCGGCAAAAAGACCGTGGTTGATGTTGAAAAGCTGAGAGCGGTTGTGGACGATATACGCCTTAACATCCCTGCCGAGATTAAGCAGGCTAAGGGCATTGTCGCCGACCGCGCGGACATTATAACAAACGCCAAGCGCGAGGCGGACGGGATTATAAGAAACGCCGAGGAACGCGCAAAGGCTATGACCGCGCAGGAGGAAATTGTAAAATTAGCCCAGCAGAAGGCGGCGGAGATAATCGCCACCGCACAGACCAAGAGCCGCGAGATGAGAAAGGCGGCACAGGATTTTGTTGACGATATTATGCGCCGTGCGGACGAGGGACTTACCGCCAATTTAGGAGAGGTTAGAAAGACCCGCGCCGCTTTAAAGCAACAGATTCCCTCTGTTAAGGAGTAAAAATCTAAACTAACTGAATATTAAAGGCTGTGACGGAGACAGCGCTGTTTTTCCGCGACCTTATAGCGAGCCGATGAGGGTGAAAGTTCGGCGGTCGTTTTACGGCGGTATCACTCCCGAGCCGACGGCTGAAATGCTTATTTTACAGATTAAGCCGCTCCGCTTTTCCCCCGTTAAAGGGAACGCAGATGTTTGTCTGCCGTAATAGGTGGTTTGAAGCAGTATACAGTCTTCGTCCTATTATAACGGACGGAGACTTTTATTTTGAAAGGAGAAATTAAACCGTGTACAAGAGCATTTCCCCAAACCTCAACTTTGTTGAAGAGGAAAAAAAGGTAGAAAAATTTTGGGAAGACGAAAAAATATTTGAAAAGAGCATAGACTCAAGAGCAAAGGGCGAGCCTTATGTGTTTTACGACGGTCCCCCCACCGCTAACGGCAAGCCGCACATAGGTCATGTGCTTACCCGCGTTATAAAGGATATGATTCCCCGTTACCGCACAATGAAGGGCTGTATGGTTCCCCGAAAGGCGGGCTGGGATACCCACGGCCTCCCCGTTGAGCTTGAGGTTGAAAAGATGCTGGGTCTTGACGGCAAGGAGCAGATTGAGGAATACGGCTTGGAGCCCTTTATAGAGCACTGTAAGGAAAGCGTTTGGAAATACAAGGGTATGTGGGAGGACTTCTCCAAAACCGTAGGCTTTTGGGCGGATATGGACGACCCCTATGTTACCTATGACAATAATTTTATTGAATCCGAGTGGTGGGCGCTTAAACAGATTTACGAAAAAGGTCTGCTTTACAAGGGCTTTAAGATTGTCCCCTACTGCCCGCGCTGCGGAACTCCCCTTTCCTCCCACGAGGTGGCTCAGGGCTACAAAAATGTTAAGGAAAGAAGTGCGGTTGTACGCTTTAAGGTAGTGGGCGAGGAGGCTTATTTCCTTGCATGGACCACCACTCCCTGGACGCTTCCCTCCAATGTCGCCCTCTGCGTAAACCCCGATGATACTTATTGTAAGGTAAAGGCGGCGGACGGCTATACCTATTATATGGCAAAGGAGCTTCTTGACAAGGTTTTAGGCAAGCTTGCCACAGAGGAAGCCCCCGCTTATGAAATTTTAGAGGAATATAAGGGCAGTGAGCTTGAATATAAAGAATATGAGCCGCTTTTTGACTGTGCAAAGCCGGTTTGCGAAAAGCAGAATAAAAAGGCTTTCTATATCACCTGTGACAGCTATGTTACCATGAGCGACGGTACGGGTATTGTTCATATTGCCCCCGCCTTCGGTGAGGACGACGCTAAGGTCGGAAGACGCTATGACCTGCCCTTTGTTCAGTTTGTTGACGGCAAGGGCGAAATGACCGAGGAAACACCCTATGCGGGTCTCTTTGTCAAGGATGCCGACCCCAAGGTTTTGGTGGATTTAGACGCTAAGGGGCTTTTGTTTGACGCGCCTAAGTTTGAGCACGATTATCCCTACTGCTGGCGCTGTGACACTCCCCTTATCTACTATGCCCGCGAGTCCTGGTTTATAAAAATGACCGATGTTAAGGACGATCTTATCCGCAACAACGATACCATAAACTGGATTCCCGAAAGCATCGGCAAGGGACGCTTCGGCGACTGGCTTAAGAATGTTCAGGACTGGGGTATTTCCCGCAACAGATACTGGGGTACACCCCTTAATATCTGGCAGTGCGAATGCGGTCATATGCACTCGATAGGCAGTATCGAGGAATTAAAGAGTATGTCGGACAACTGCCCCGATAATATCGAGCTTCACCGCCCCTATATCGACGCGGTAACCATTAAATGCCCCCATTGCGGCAAGGAGATGCACCGTGTTCCCGAGGTTATCGACTGCTGGTTCGATTCAGGCTCAATGCCCTTTGCACAGCACCACTATCCCTTTGAGAATAAGGAGCTTTTCGAGTCGCAGTTCCCCGCCGACTTTATTTCCGAGGCGGTGGACCAGACAAGAGGCTGGTTCTACTCCTTACTTGCGATTTCCACCCTTATCTTTGATAAGGCACCCTTTAAAAATGTTATCGTTTTAGGTCATGTTCAGGACGAAAACGGTCAGAAAATGAGCAAGTCAAAGGGCAACGCGGTTGACCCGTTTGACGCCCTTGAAAAGTTCGGAGCGGACGCGATTCGCTGGTATTTCTACACCAACTCCGCCCCGTGGCTGCCCAACCGCTTCCACGATAAGGCGGTTACCGAGGGTCAGCGCAAGTTTATGGGCACCCTGTGGAACACCTACGCCTTCTATGTGCTCTACGCCAACATTGACGAGTTCGACCCGACAAAGTACGAGCTTAAAAACTGCGCCCTCACCGTAATGGATAAGTGGCTCTTATCAAAGCTTAACTCTATGGTAAAAGCGGTAGACGACAATTTGGCTAATTACCGCATACCCGAGGTGGCAAGAGCTCTTCAGGAATTTGTGGACGATATGAGCAACTGGTATGTCCGCCGCGGACGGGAGCGCTACTGGGTACAGGGTCTGCCCGAGGATAAGATTGCGGCGTATATGACCCTTTACACCGCCCTTGTCACCACCGCTAAGGCGGCGGCACCGATGATTCCCTTTATGACCGAGAGCATTTACCAAAACCTTGTAAGAAGCGTTGATAAGTCCGCTCCCGAAAGCATCCATCTCTGCGACTTCCCCGATATAGACGAGACGGCTATTGACAAAGAGCTTGAAAGCAATATGGACAAGGTGCTTGAGATAGTTGTTTTAGGCAGAGCCGCAAGAAACGGCGCCGCGCTTAAAAACCGACAGCCGCTGGCTACAATGTATGTAAAGCTCGACGGCGACTTAGACGGATTTTATACCGACATTATCCGCGATGAGCTTAACATAAAAAATGTAAGCTTCACGGGCAGCGTGGACGGCTTTGTGACCTATCAGTTCAAGCCTCAGCTTAAAACTGTAGGACCTAAGTTCGGAAAACAGCTTAACGAAATAAGAACCGCACTTTCAGAGATTGACGGCACAAATGCAAAGAAACAGCTTGATAATGACGGTTATATCGAACTTGATTTACCCTCAGGCAAGGTCAAGCTTGAAGCAGAGGATTTACTAATTGAGTCTAAGCAGAAGGACGGCTTCTATTCGCTAAGCGACCGCGGAATCACCGTTGCAATCGATACAACCCTTACCGAGGAGCTTATTGAGGAAGGCTTCGTAAGGGAGCTTATCAGCAAGATTCAGACCATGCGTAAAGAGGCAGGCTTCAATGTAACCGACCATATTTCTGTCACGCTCGAGGGCAGCGAAAAGGTTACGGCAACCGCTCTTAAAAAACAGGAAGTTATTAAGGGCGACACCCTTGCAGACTCCCTTACCGTCGAAAGTCCCGTTGGCTTTACTAAAGAATGGGATATTAACGGCGAGGCAGTCACCATAGGGGTTAAAAAAATCTAAAACCGAAAGGAGCGCTATAAATTGGCTGATAATAATGAGGAATTTCTGTTTGAGGATATAAGCTCATCATCACTTCCTAAATCTAAAAGCAACCTAAAGGCGGTGACCGAAAATTACGGCAACGGAGTATTTAAGCATCTTGATAAAATAATCAAGGCAATCTCCTTTATAGTGGCTATCGGAATACTTCTGATTTTCGCGGCGATTGCGGTAGTACTTGTTATGCTTGACAAGATTTTTGCGGTCGTTTCGGTTGCGGTCTTCATTGTCGGAATCATTCTCGCGCTTATTTCGCTGTTCTTAATCTACGCGGTAGGTCATCTTATCTCGCAGAACAATGAAATCATAAAACGGCTTTAGTCTTTGAGAAAACGCACGGAGAAATTTTCCACCGTGCGTTTTTTATTTGCCGATTTTTGTTGCAATTAGGTCTTGTTTGTTATATAGTAATAGTGGTGATTAAAAATGGATTTAATAAACAGCGCGGCGGGCACTCCGATCGGACGGGTGCTTTTAAGCGGCGCGGTCGTAAATTTTGTGCTGGTAATATTAGGCAGTCTTTTAGGTCTGCTATTTAAAAAGGGCATTCCCGAAAGGGTGCGCGCCACGCTTATGAACGGAATGGCGCTCTGCGTTATATACATAGGCATAACGGGACTTTTTGAGGAAAACACGAACATAATAATTATAATACTTTCCCTTGCGGTGGGCGCGGTCATAGGCGAGCTTATAGACCTTGACAAGCGGGTAAACAGCCTTGGAGAAGGTCTTGAGAAAAGCTTTAACAAAAAGGGCGGCAACACCAAAATAGCCGACGGATTTGTTACCGCCACGCTTCTTTTCTGCGTGGGGGCGATGTCGATTGTAGGCTCTGTAAACAGCGGTATTTCGGGGGATAACTCCACCCTTTACTCAAAATCTATAATTGACTGCGTTTCGGCTATGGCGTTTACCTCAAGCCTCGGTATAGGGGTAATGCTTTCCGCCTTTCCCGTAATAATTTTAGAGGGGTCGATAACCCTTTTAGCCGCGGTAATCGCCCCTGTGCTTACAGATTCGGGGATAGCGAATATGTCGGTTATAGGCTCTCTGCTTATAATCGCCCTTGCACTTAATATGCTGGGACTTACAAAAATTAAGGTTATGAACTATATCCCCGCAATGCTTATACCGCTTGTAGTATGTTTTTTCATTTAAGGGAGACTGAATAATGGCAAAGAAAAGAACTAAAAGACAAAAGGCAATAATCAAAAGAAGAATATTTTTAACCTGTTCGGCGGCGGTGCTTATCGCCGTAATTGCGCTTATAGCCTTTTCGGTAAACGCAATCCTAAGGGTTTCAAAAAAGGATACGGACAAGCCCTCCGATAATAAGGACAGCTCTTCGGCGGTCTCGAATGAGGAGATACCCGAAACCTACGCAACCGTTATAAGCACCGGCGATGTTATGGTGCATTCAACACAGCTCACAGGGGCTAAAACCTCGTCCGGCGAGTATGATTTCAGCGCCTTTTTCAAGGAGGCCTCGCCCTATTTTAAGGCGGCTGATTTAGCGGTTGCGAATTTAGAGGTCACCTTCGGCGGAACCGAATCGGGCAGCTACAGCGGCTACCCCGTATTTAATACGCCCGACAGTCTTGCGGACTCTATAAAGGACTCGGGGCTTAATTTCCTTGTTACCGCCAACAATCACGCTTATGATACAGGGCTTTACGGCTTAAAGCGCACCGCACAGGTATTAAAACAACGGGGCATAGAGTTTATCGGCACAAGGGAAACTACCGATGACCTGAACTTTGCCGTAAAGGAAATCAACGGGATTAAGATAGGTATTGCGAATTTCACCTACGAAACCTCAGGTCAGGCCGCAGGCAGAAAATATCTAAACGGTGCGATAATAGCGGAGGAGGCCAACGATTTAATAAACAGCTTTTCCTATGACCGAATAGATGAGTTTTATGCGGACGCGGCCGATATGATAAACGAGATGAAGTCGGGCGGTGCGGATTATATCGTTTTCTATATGCATTGGGGCAGCGAATATAAAACAAGCCCCGATACATGGCAGAAAACAATCGCACAAAAGCTTTCAAACCTCGGGGTTAATATGATAATCGGAAGTCATCCCCATGTTATTGAGCCTGTGGAGCTTATCCGCTCCGAGGACGGCGAAAGCACCACGGTATGTATTTACTCTGTGGGCAACTTCGTTTCAAATCAGCGACAGGAGCTTATGAACAGCTGTCCCACCGGTCACACCGAGGACGGCGCGCTCTTCAGCTTCACCCTTAAAAAGGACAAGGACGGCGTTTCTTTAAACAGCCTTGACCTTGTACCTACCTGGGTAAACAAGTACAAGGGCGGAAGCGGCTACCTTTATACGGTATATCCCCTTGAAAGCGCCGATGACGGAAGCACCAAATACTCCCTTGACTCCGCCTCGGCGGCAAAGGCGGCTAAATCCTATGAAAGAACCAAGGCTATCGTTGCCTCGGGACTTACAGAATGCCAGCAGGCGATAGGCTGTGAAATAACCTTTAAGTAGTTTTTTTACGCTTTTTAAGCCTTAGAATAAAGAAGGCGCAAACAGCCATATTTGCCGCAAGCAGTATAAGGCTTCCCTCAAGCTTCATATCTCCGCCCGCAAAATACCTGTTCCCGCTCCAAAGGGTGTTTATAACCGCAGGATATTCCGCCGAAACCGTGTAACTTCCAAGCAGAAATCCGCTTATTAAATTATAGAAAAACCGCGCGGTTACAGGCGCTAACAGAGAGTAGGAATACTCCGCCAAAAGGCAAAGGATAATATTTGTAAGCAGCATATTAAGGGCGTATATTATCCCGTGTGAAAAAACATTTATGTTAAGGGAGATAAACAAAACCGTAATTACCGAGGTTACGACAGGCAGGCTGTAATACCTTCTGTAAAGCTTAAACAAATAGCCTCTGAGCAACAGCTCGTTTGCGGCGGCTTCAAACAAAAGCGCGATAAGCCAAAAGACGATTCCGCTTGTTTTTTGAGCCCCGTTAAGCTTAAGTGCTTTGAAAAGCAAAAGCGGCAAAACGGTAACCCCCAAAGGAATCGCCGCGGTGATAAGCCCCAGCGAATAGTGTCTCAGCTTATTTTTGAAATTAAACACACGAAGTCTGCTTTTCTCAACCGCTCTTATAAAAAAGAGGGTGAATGCCAGCGTAACGCCGAGAAATACCCCCTCACGCCAAAGGGTTAAAAGGGCCGGGTTTTCGGTTTTAATATCGGGTATATAATAGGCGACAACTATCGCTAAATCGAAAAAGAAAAGGGTTTTATATATATTTACGATTAAATTTTTCACATGCATTCCCTTCCGTCACTTGACATTTTAAAAAATTTCCGCTATAATAAGTGTGTAAGGCAAACCGATAGACGGTTAGCCCCTAACTAAGAACTAAAAAAGATTTAGCCGCTGAGTTTGGACGCTGGGCGGCTATTTCTTTTTTGTTATTTGCATAACAAGCGCTATAATTTCAACAATGAGCGTTCCGAAAAGAAACAAATCGTTGTATGTAACCATAAGCACCACCCCCCTTTGAGGGGCAAGAGTTTAACCGCCTACCGTTTAAGGTCTACCTTACACGGGTATATTATAACAATATCTTACTGATTTTGCAATAGGTGTAGGCTTTATAAAGCTGTTTTTTCGCCGTTACGCTTGACATTTTAAAAAAATTCCGCTATAATAAGTGTGTAAGGCAAACCGATAGACGGTTAGCCCTCAAATAATAAGTTAAAAAGATTTAACCGCTTAGTTTGGAGACAGGGCGGTTATTTCTTTTTTATTGCAATGATTGAATATAAAACTATAATAAGAATTATAATTATGTACTCCATCGGCAACGCCCCC
>JAXJVI010000192.1:0-2955 GCA_036308615.1 Acutalibacteraceae bacterium
GAGGTCAGCGGTTCGATCCCGCTTATCTCCACCAAAAATCCGTCGATTAAAAATCGGCGGATTTTTTATCCATTGCGAAAGCAATGGTATATCAGCTTTATTATTCAAGCCCTAACGCAACAAGCGGGTCGGCGGGGTGGCCGTTCTTGCAGGCTTCAAAATGGAGGTGGCTTTGGTCGGCGCATTCGCTGGGCACGGCGGTGACCGTTCCGATTATATCCCCTGCCGACACCTTATCGCCCGCCTTTACCTTTACCCCCTTTAAGGAGGCGTATTTGGTGGTTATGCCGCCGACATGCTCGATTGTCACGACCGTTCCGAGGACGGCGCTTTCCTCAACCGAGGTGACCGCTCCGTCTCCTGCGGCGCTTACCGAGGTGCCGTCCTCACAGGCTATATCAATCCCTGTATGGATGCGCATATCGCCTAAGGTTGCGGAGTACTGGAGCACCTTTTCGCTGTAGCCCTTAATTATTTCGCCCTGTACGGGCATACTGAAGACCACCGCCGTGGCGGGGCTTTCGGTATTTTCAGGTGCGGTATCCTCTTTGGAAGAATAAGGCTCGTCCGAAACGGATTTTCCCGCCTCTTCGGTGGTTAAAGGGTTGGATATTTCGGGCATACTGCCGCTTTCAAAAATGCTGCTATTGTAGGAAGAGGAGCCGCCGCTCTCCTTTTTAGATGCGGTATCGCCCTTGCTTATATTTGCCGCGGCAAACCAGGACGCGCCGCCTATCGCGACAAGACAGCAGGCGATTATAATATAAAATGCCGCACTGCCTGTGAATTTAGATTTTGAGTGATATTCCGAATATTTCATTTCAATCTTCCTTTCCGATTTTATTATTAACAAATATACATATTATATTCCCTAAAAATTTAAAATCCGTTCACAGAAACGAAAAATTTATGGTTTAATATATAATCGTACCGAAAAGGGAGCCGCACCCGTTTTGGTATAATTTCTCTTTTTAAAAAAGAGAAGTTCTCTCCTCAAACCCCTTAAAAGTGAAAAAGAGCCGTGCAAACGGCTCTTTTTCACTTTTATTTTATATTTTGCCTCCCTCTGACGGAGTGCGGATTGCCTGTGGCAATCTCTAAGCGCAAGCTTAGAAGCACCGACCGAGGCGGGAGCCGAGAGGTGGCTTTTAGGCGGATAAATCGGGGTTTGTAGGGATGAATTGATTAGCGCATAATGAGGCCCCCTTGCCTAAAGGGGGCTGTCGAGCGTAGCGAGACTGGGGGATACTGGCTTAGCAGAAACATAATTGAATCCCTCCGACTTCGCTTCGCTCAGCCACCTCCCTTTAGGCAAGGGAGGCTATTTTTTAATTAACCCCACAAACCCCAATTTGTTTTTCAGCTTCTTTTTTACTTTATGCCTTTACAAAAAATTCCTTATACCACACAAGGAAGGTGTAAACCGTCCAGATTTTGCGGCTTAGGTCGGCTTTGCCGGCGCGGTGGTTATCGAGCAATTTTACGAGCGCCGCCGTATCGAAGAATTTTTCTGCAATCTCGCCTGTAAACTCGGTTTTCACCTTTTCGTAGTACGTATCTTCCTTAAGCCACACCCGGATAGGCACGGGAAAGCCCAATTTATCCTTTTCGGCGGTGAGCTTGGGTATGGTCTTTTCCGCCGCCTTGCGCAAAGCAAGCTTAGTGGTCTTGGTGCTTACACGGCAGTTAAGGGGTATGGTCTCGGCTAATTCAAGCACCTTTTTGTCGAGGAAGGGCACGCGTAATTCAAGGGAGTTTGCCATACTCATTTTGTCGGCTTTTAGCAGAATGTCCCCCATAAGCCACATATTAATATCGAGATACTGCATTTTGGTGATGGCGTCCTTGTCGGCGACCTCTTTGTAGAATTTATCGCACAATACCTGCGGTGCGGGGGCGCGCTTTGCGGTTTCGCTCTTTAAAATGGCGTTGCGCTCCTTTACGCTGAAAATCGAGGCGTTGCCTATAAACCGCTCCTCAATCGTCTTTCCGCGGCGGACAAGGTAATTTATTCCGTGCTTTTGGGGCAGGCGCTCGCAGATTTTGCTTATAACCCGGCGCACCGCAAAGGGGAGCTTATCGTAGGCGGTAAGGGTTATGGGCTCTTCATAAATGCGGTAGCCGCCGAACAGCTCGTCCGCTCCCTCGCCCGACATTACAACCTTAACATACTCGCTCGCAAGCTTACTGACAAAGTAAAGGGCTATGGCGGCGGGGTCGGCAAGGGGCTCGTCCATATGGTACTGCATTTCGGGGAAGGCGTCCCAGTATTCCTCCAGGGTGATCACCTTTGAAATATTTTCGACCCCTATAGTATCGGCAAATTTCTTTGCGAAGTGAATTTCGTTATATCTGTCGCCGTCGGGACTTTCAAAGCCGACCGTAAAGGTTTTGTCAACCTTTGCCGCCTCGGCAATATAGCTTGAATCGATACCGCTTGAAAGGAAGGAGCCCACCTCAACATCGGCTATCTTGTGGGCCTCGACCGATTCCCGCACCGCCTTGTCGGTAAGGTCGGCGTAATATTCAAGCACGCCGTCTTTGGGATTAAAATCGGGGCGGAAGTAGCGGGTCTTCTTCATTTCCCCGTCCTTATATGTGAAGTAATGGGCGGGCGGGAGCTTAAATACATTTTTGAAAAAGGTTTCCTCTGTGGGGGAGTACTGGAAAGAAAGGTAGTGGCTGAGCGCCTCCTCGTTAAGCTCCTTTTTAAAATCGGGGTGGTCAAGGAAGGACTTTATTTCCGAGCCGAAAATAAAGCTTTGCCCCATAAAGGTATAATAAAAAGGCTTTATCCCAAACATATCACGGGCGCCGAAAAGGGCTTTTGTGCGTCTGTCAAAAATCACAAAGGCGAACATTCCGCGAAGCATAGGCACTAAGTCCTCGCCCCACTCCTCATAGCCGTGGAGTAAAACCTCGCTGTCGGAATTGTTGGCAAATGTATGCCCTGCC
>JAXJVI010000193.1:0-29867 GCA_036308615.1 Acutalibacteraceae bacterium
AACTATAAGGCGGTGCTTAAAGGCGTGGTGCGCGGCAGAGAATATGAAAGTCTTCTTATTCTTCCCGCCACGGTGGAGAGTTCCTATATTGAACGCGCGGTAAAGGAAAAGCGATTTGATTTACTGCCCGAATTTATGCGTTCTTCGGCTGAAGAGGCATATTCCGTATTTACAAAAACGGGGGACAGCCAGCTTGCCGACTGCATTATTGACGGGGGTCTTATGACCGCACAGCTAAACAAGGCGAAAAATATCGGCAACCCTGTCATTTTAAAGCTTATAACCGTGACTGTATTTTATAACAATATAAAGGCCGCTCTGCGCGCGGCAAAGGCGAATAAATCCGCCGCCTTTTTAAACACCCTGCTTACCGAAACGGGCGTTGTTTCAAAAAAGGCTATGGTTTTAGCGGCGCTTTCGGGTGAAGAAAAGCTGTTAGAGCTTTTAGCGGGCGTTTCAGAGCTTGGCGGCGGGGAAGCCGCCGAAGCCTACAGGCGTTCCCCCGCGGAGTTTGAAAAATTCTCGGACGACTGCGTTATAAAAGCGGCGAGACGGTGTAAATTCATCACCTTGGGAATTGAGCCGATTGTAGGCTATATGCTTGCACGCAGGGCGGAAATTACCGACCTTCGCATAATTTACAGCGGTATAAAAACAGGTCAGCCGACCGAAAAAACAAGGGAAAGGCTGCGTGAGCTTTATGGTTAAAATAGCGGTTTTAGGCGATACCGAAAGCATTAAGGGCTTCGCGGCGGTCGGACTTGACATTTACCCCTGCGATAAAGAAAGTGAAGCGGAAGAAATTTTTGCAAAAATTGTTTCAGCTAACTACGGTATTATTTTCGTAACCGAGCGTTTAGTGCCGATACTTAAAAGGCAAATAGATAAAACCGATAAACAGCTTACCCCCTCGGTAGTGCCGATTATCGGTGTTTCGGGCAATAACGGCGCGGGTACTGCCGCCCTTAAGGCGGCGGTCGAAAAGGCGGTCGGCTCGGATATAATTTTCAACAAATAGCAAAAGGAGATATAAGAATGACCGAAGGAACAATAACCAAGGTTGCGGGTCCTCTTGTAATAGCCGAGGGTATGCGTGACGCCGATATGTTCGACGTTGTCCGGGTTTCGGACAAAAAGCTTATCGGCGAGATTATAGAAATGCACGGCGATAAGGCTTCCATTCAGGTTTATGAGGAAACCGCCGGCTTAGGGCCGGGCGAAAAGGTTGTCTCAACAGGAAAACCTCTAAGCGTTGAGTTAGGGCCCGGGCTTATCGGCTCTATATTTGACGGAATACAGCGTCCCCTTGCCGAAATAATGAAGGTTAGCGGTACAAATCTTCAGCGAGGTGTTGAGGTACCCGCCCTCTCCCGTGAGAAAAAGTGGCATTTCACCCCCGAAAAAAAGGTGGGCGACCTTGTAGGGGGCGGCGATACGGTAGGAACGGTTCAAGAAACCGCTATTGTAAGCCATAAAATAATGTTACCTAATAAAATATCGGGCAAAATAGTGGAGATTGCCGAGGGCGATTATACGGTGGAGGATACCGTTTACAAGGTAGAGACCGAAAAGGGTATTGTCGAGCTTACCCTTATGCAGTCCTGGCCTGTCCGAGTGGGCAGACCCTATAAGCGCAAGCTGTCGCCCGATATTCCCCTTGTGACAGGTCAGCGCGTAATTGACACCCTTTTCCCGATTGCAAAGGGCGGCGTTGCGGCGGTACCGGGCCCCTTCGGCTCCGGCAAAACCGTTGTTCAGCACCAGCTTGCAAAGTGGGCGGCGGCGGATATTATAGTTTATATCGGCTGCGGCGAGCGCGGCAACGAGATGACCGATGTTTTAAACGAATTCCCCGAACTTAAAGACCCGAGAACCGGCAACTCCCTTATGGAGCGCACGGTGCTTATTGCCAACACCTCGGATATGCCTGTTGCGGCGCGTGAAGCCTCGATTTACACAGGTATTACAATAGCAGAATACTTCCGCGATATGGGATATACAGTTGCGCTTATGGCGGACTCCACCTCCCGCTGGGCGGAGGCTCTGCGCGAAATGTCGGGCAGACTTGAGGAAATGCCGGGCGAAGAGGGCTATCCCGCTTACTTAGGCTCTCGCTTGGCGCAGTTCTATGAGCGCGCGGGCAGAGTAATAGTAAACGGCGGCGAAGAAACAGAGGGCGCGCTCTCGGTAATCGGCGCGGTTTCCCCTCCGGGCGGCGATATTTCGGAGCCCGTTTCCCAGGCGACCCTTAGAATTGTAAAGGTATTCTGGGGACTTGATTCCTCCCTTGCCTATAAGCGGCATTTCCCCGCGATAAACTGGCTTACAAGCTATTCCCTTTACGCCGACTCTTTGTCGAATTGGTTTAATAAAAATGTTAAGCCCGATTGGTATAAGCTTCGCGGCAGACTTATGGCACTCCTTCAAGAGGAAGCCGAGCTTGAAGAGATAGTAAAGCTTGTGGGTATGGACGCGCTTTCGGCTCCCGACCGCCTAAAGCTTGAGGCGGCACGGTCTATAAGAGAGGACTATCTCCACCAGAACGCCTTTGACGATACCGATACCTATACCTCGCTTAATAAGCAGTACCTTATGATGGAGCTTATTTTAGCCTTTTACGATAAATCGGCCGAGGGGTTAGATAAGGGTGCGGCGATTGAAAAAATCGTTTCTATGCCCTCAAGAGAGCGGATAGGCAGGTTTAAATACACGCCCGAAAATAATATCGATTCCGAATACACCGAAATTTTAGCCGAGCTTGACAGCGATGTTGACAGAGCTGTTAAGACTTCCGACGAGCTGTAAGGAGGGGAGCAAAATGCCAAAGGAATATAAAACTATACGCGAGGTTGCGGGCCCGCTTATGATTGTAAGCGATGTTGAAAATGTAAAATATGACGAGCTGGGCGAAATTGAGCTCCCGAACGGCGAAATCAGGCGTTGCAAGGTGCTGGAAATCAACGGCACAAACGCTTTGGTTCAGCTTTTTGAAAGTGCGGCGGGAATTAATCTTGCCGACTCTAAGGTGCGCTTTTTAGGCAGGGGAATGGAGCTTCCCGTTTCTCCCGATATGCTCTCCCGCGTTTTTGACGGTCTCGGCAGACCGATTGACGGCGGCCCCGAGCTTATCCCCGAAAAACGAATGGATATTAACGGCAGACCGATGAACCCCGCGGCAAGAAACTATCCGCAAGAGTTTATACAGACGGGCGTTTCGGCTATCGACGGTCTTAACACCCTTGTAAGAGGGCAGAAATTGCCTATTTTCTCGGCTTCGGGACTTCCTCACGCCAACCTTGCCGCCCAGATTGCAAGACAGGCGGCGGTGCTCGGGGATAACGAGCAGTTCGCGGTTGTATTTGCGGCAATGGGTATCACCTTTGAGGAGTCCAACTTCTTTATCGATTCCTTTAGGGAGACAGGCGCCCTTGACCGCACCGTTATGTTTGTAAACCTCGCAAACGACCCCGCTATCGAGCGTATAGCCACGCCTAAAATGGCGCTTACGGCGGCTGAATATTTAGCCTTTGACCTTGGTATGCAGGTGCTTGTAATTATGACCGATATTACCAACTATGCCGACGCTTTGCGTGAGGTTTCCGCCGCCCGTAAGGAAGTACCCGGCAGACGGGGCTACCCCGGTTATATGTACACCGACCTTGCGACCCTTTATGAGCGCGCAGGTCGTTTAAAGGGTAAGGACGGCTCTATAACCCTTATTCCGATTCTTACTATGCCCGAGGACGACAAGACCCACCCGATACCCGACCTTACGGGCTATATCACCGAGGGTCAGATAATTTTGAGCCGTGAGCTTTACAGAAAGGGCGTTACTCCGCCTATCGATGTACTTCCGTCCCTTTCCCGTCTTAAGGACAAGGGAATAGGCGAGGGCAGAACAAGAAAGGATCACGCGGCGACTATGAACCAGCTTTTCGCGGCATATGCGAGAGGTAAGGACGCAAAGGAGCTTATGGTGATTTTGGGCGAGGCGGCGCTTACCGATATTGACAAGAAGTACGCCGAGTTTGCCGATAGGTTTGAAAAGGAGTATGTCTCCCAAGGCTATAACACCAACCGCACCATTGAGGAGACCCTTAATATCGGTTGGAGGCTTTTGTCAATTCTGCCCAGAAGCGAGCTTAAGCGAATCAATGACGAGCTGTTAGATAAGTACTACGGCAAGGTATAAGGAGTGGGATAATGGCAACACTTAATGTTAATCCCACCCGTATGGAGTTAACCCGCCTTAAAAAACAGCTTTCAACCGCCCTTAAGGGTCATAAGCTGCTTAAAGATAAGCGGGATGAGCTTATGCGACAGTTTCTTGATATGATAAGGGAGACTAAAACCCTCCGCGAGCGGGTCGAAGCGGGACTTCGTAAGGTCAACTCCGATTTTGTGCTGGCTTCAAGCGTTATGTCAAAGGAGGCGCTTGATACCGCCCTTTTAGCCCCCAAGCAGGAGGTTTATTTGGAACAGACCACCCGCAATGTAATGAGCGTTGATATTCCGGTTTATAATATTAATACCAGAACGGCGGAGGAGTCGGACATTTTTTCCTACGGCTTTGCTTCTACAAGCTTTGAGCTTGACGACGCGGTAAGCGGACTTTCGGAGTTACTGCCCTTAATGCTCGAACTTGCCGAAAAGGAAAAGTCGGTAAAGCTTATGGCGGACGAGATTGAAAAGACCCGCCGCCGCGTTAACGCCCTTGAGCATGTCCTTATTCCCCGCTATCAGGAGACCATTCATTTTATCTCGATGAAGCTTGAGGAAAACGAGCGCTCAAGCAGAGCTAGACTTATGAAGGTCAAGGATATGATGATTGAACAGCAGATAGAGTATAAGCACACCCACCCCGATGCGGTTTAAGGTATCAGAAGTTTTTCTCTCCCTCAGTCTGCTTGCGCAGCCAGCTCCCTCGTCAGAGGGAGCCTTGATTTTTGTATGGAAATTTCACTCTGCGGTTGAAAATTATCGCCTACTCGGTTATTGATTTATTTTTAAAAAAGATATATATTATAATTGTAAAAGCGCTTTTAACAAATTTAAAAGGGTGAAATTTATGGAGCTTAAAATTGGGAACAGAATAAAACAATTACGCAAAGAGAATGGATTGACTCAGGAAAAGCTGGCGGAATTACTCGGAATATCGTTTCAGGCAGTGAGTAAATGGGAAAATAACATAGCTCTGCCTGATATAACGCTTGTCCCCCAACTGGCGAGAATTTTCGGAGTGAGTATTGATGAGCTTTTTGCTTATAATTTACAGGAAATCGAAAATGATATAAAGCATTATGCAGATTTGTCTTGTGAATTTCGTGAGTCCGACCCTGAAAAAGCACGCAAAATTTTGGAGGAGGGCTTAAATAAATATCCCGAAAATTGTGTTTTGTTAAACAATTTGCTTTATGTGATAAATTATTCCGAAAAGCCTGACGAAACAATAAAAATTGCAGGAAAGCTTATCGATAAAGCCACCGAAAGCGATATTCGTTATGATGCTTTGCGTTTTTTGGCGTATGCTTATAATGCTAAGGGCGAAACTGATGAAGCAGTTGCGGCACTTGAGCAGATACCTGAGATTTATTTTACAAGGCTTTCGGAAACCGCTTTTGTTCTTACAGGTCGTCCGATGTTCGAGGCTGCAGAAAAACAGAAATGGATTTCTTTTGAAACGCTTTTGCAGATGATATGGAAAACAGCGGAGTATTTTGAATCCGAGGGAGAAAAAGAAAAAGCTGTGAAGGAGACGGAAAGAGCACTCATATTGCTTGATGTTTTTAAAGACGAAGAAAAAATCAAAAATTTTTCTAACTACTCCGAGTTTTTAAGAAGACAGCTTTGTAGGATAAAAAGTAAAGTATAAAATGATTTTTTGTGTTGCCGAATTAAAGATTTAAAAAAAGCCTCCCTCTGACGAGGGAGGTGGCAACCGTCAGGTTGACGGAGGGAGAGAAGGAGTAAAGATAGATATATACTTTGGCTTTTCTCTCCCTCAGTCTGCTTGCGCAGCCAGCCGCTGACGGCGACGGTCCCCTCTGTCACTTCGTGACATCTCCCCGCACTGTGGGGAGTCACCCTCGTCAGAGGGAGCCTTAATTAATACCCCGCCTGTTTGAGCAGTAATAACTCAAACGGGCGGGGGTTTTATATATTCTGCTTTGTTAATCGATAAATTTATCGTGAACGGCTCTTACCGCCTTATCGGCGTATTCGGCGTCGATAAGTACCGAGATTTTGATTTCGCTTGTGGAAATCATACGGAGATTGATATTTGCGTCATAAAGCGCTTCAAACATCTTAGAAGCAACGCCGGGGTGGCTTTCCATACCTGCACCTACAATAGAAACCTTAGCAACAGATTCGTCAAGGGCGATTTTGTGGAAATTAAGGCTGTCCTTCATAGCTTCTAAAGATTCAACGGCGGTCTTTCCATCGTCCTTAGGAACAGAGAAGGTGATGTCCTTTGTGCCGTCGCGGCCTACCGACTGGAGAATAATATCAACATTGATTCTTTTTTGAGCTAACTTGTTGAAGATTTTGAAGGCTACTCCGGGAGTGTCCTCAAGCCCTACTACCGAAACGGTAGCAACATTAGTGTCCTTAGCAACGCCTCTGATTAATGTTTTTTCCATTTTTACAGTCTCCTTTACGATTGTGCCGGGTTTGTTTTCAAGACTTGAAAGCACCTCAAGCTCTACATTGTATTTTTTAGCCATCTCAACCGAGCGGTTATTAAGAACCTGCGCACCCAAGGTCGCAAGCTCAAGCATCTCGTCATAGGTAATTGCGTCAAGCTTTCGAGCTGTTGGAACCTTGCGGGGGTCGGCGGTGTAAACGCCGTCAACATCGGTGTAAATTTGGCATACATCCGCTTTCATTGTGGCGGCTATTGCAACCGCGCTTGTGTCCGAGCCGCCTCTGCCCAAGGTTGTTATATCGTCATACTTGTTAAGCCCCTGAAAGCCCGCTACTATTACTATGTTGCGCCTTGCGATTTCGTTTCTGATACGCTCCGGATCTACCCTCTTAATACGGGCGATACCGTGTTTTGAATCGGTGGAAAAGCCCGCCTGCCAGCCGAGCAGGGAAATTACGGGACAGCCTAACTTTTCAATCGCCATTGCAAGGAGCGCAATCGACATCTGCTCGCCTGCGGAGAGGAGCATATCAAGTTCGCGCTTTGAAGGGCCGTCGGGATTGATTTCCTTTGCCTTTTCGATTAAATCATCGGTAGTGTCGCCCTGAGCCGATACTACAACCACAACATCGTTGCCCTTTTTGTAATCGCCTATAATGGTATTTGCTACATTAAATACCCTCTCGGCGTTGGCGACCGAAGAGCCACCGAATTTTTTTACCATTAGTGCCATTTATTTAACCCCCTGAAAATTAGAAAAAGGTATTAAGAACTTTAAGCGAGGAAAGATTGCTAAAGTGGGAAAGCTTTTCTTTAATAACACTTTCCTTTTCCTCATTTGTTAAAAAGGCTATCTCGCCGCGGAATTTGTTTTTAACTGAAGATACGGCGGGGAAGAGAGCCTCGAACTGTTTTTCCAGTCCGTCAAAATCGTCGGACGAAACCCTTACATAGAGTCTTGAAGCTTCATCATAAGCGTTATCAACATAATCGGGAGCTCCTTCATCCCAGTCAAGGTATTTGCGTGAGCTGAGGTGCTTTACACAGTCGATAACATCGGCAACTACCGCGCTTGCAGTCGCTTCCTTACCCGCGCCCTTGCCGTAGAACATAACCTCTCCGGTCTGGTCGCCGTTTACCATAATCGCGTTGAATACGCCGTTGACGCCCGAAAGAACACAGTCGCGGCTTACAAGGGTGGGACGGACAGATGCGGTAATTTTACCGTTCGGGAGCTTTTTAGCTCTGCCGATAAGCTTAATGACACAGCCGAAACTGTCGGCAGATTCAACATCGTCAAGGGTAATATCGGTTATACCCTCTGTCGCAACCTGATCGGGGTAAACATGCTTGCCAAAGCCCAAAGCCGCTAAAATGCAGACCTTACGGCAGGCATCGTGCCCCTCAATATCGGCGGCGGGATTTTTCTCGGCATAGCCTAATTCCTGGGCTAAGGCGAGAGCCGCGTCAAAATCCATATTATCCACTATCATTTTATTTAAAATAAAGTTGGTTGTTCCGTTTAATATGCCCGCGATTTCGGTAATTTCGTTCGCGGCAAGGCATTGCGCTATCGGGCGAAGCACGGGAATACCGCCGCCTACCGAGGCTTCAAACAGGAAATTCACATTGTTTTCGTTGGCGATTTTAATAAGCTCTGCGCCCTTTGCCGCCACAAGCTCCTTGTTTGAGGTGGCAACGCTCTTGCCATTCAAAAGACAGCTTTTTACAAAATCGTAAGCGGGATTAATTCCGCCCATAACCTCAACCACAACCTTAACGCTGTCGTCATTAAGTATGGTGTTGAAATCCTTAATAAATTTCTCGCTGTAGGACAAATCGGGAAAATCGCGCAGATCGAGAATGTATTTAACATTCACATCCGTGTGAGCCTTTTGTGCGATTCTGTCGGAATGATTTATAAGGATTTCGGCAACGCCCGAACCGACGACGCCGTGACCCATAATAGCGACATTAATCATTTTTTACCTCCGTCTATTTTTTTAATTGAAATAACACCGTCAATCTGAAGTAAACGGTCAATCAGCTCCTCGGGGGAAATGCCGCCCGTGCTAACCGTTAGCGAAGCGTTCGCCGTTCCGTTTTCCGGAATACCCTGTGATACGGTGATGATGTTCGCGCCGCAGCTGAAAAGCTCGGCTGTGAGTGCCGAAAAGACTCCCGCCCTGTCCGAAAGCAGGGCGTTAAGGCTTAGTGTGTCGCCGTCAAAGCCTGAATATTTGAACACATAATCCTTATACTTATAAAAGGCGCTTCTGGAAATTCCCGCCGCCTTTGCCGCCGCCGCGGCGCTCGTTGCCTTGCCGCTCGCTAACAGCTCCTTTGCGAGAATCACGCTCTCAAAGACCGGCGGAAGCACCGCTGAATTAATAAGCAGGTATCTGTCTTCCTTCATAATTGTCCTCCGTACGCGAACTGTTGTACTCTATTATAGTACACATTTCCTCCAAAATCAACAAAAAACCGCACATTTTTTTATTACTGTTAAATATACATAATTTTAATTTGCGGAGTGGATAGATTTGGAGCAACAATCACGAAAGAGCTTTCTTATTAACACCTTTTATTTTGTTACAATAGCCGCGATAATATTTGTTTTTTGCAAATTTATGCTTGTATTTCTTATGCCGTTTGTTGTGGGCGGAGCGGTTGCGTGGCTGGTTCAAGAGCCCGCAGATTTTATTTCTTCCAAACTCAAAATCAAACATTCTATAGTTGCGGGAACGCTTGCGCTTGCCGTGTTTGCCGGAATTGGGGCATTGATATTTTTCATCTGCTTTAAAGCGGTCGGGGCGGCGGTGGACTTTTTTGGGGAGATCGGTGCCAATACCGATGTGCTGACCTCCTTTTTCGATAATTTAAAAAACTCCGCCGCTTCTTTTTTTGAAAAGCTGCCGAGGAAATTTACCGATTTATTAAGCGTTTTTTACGGAAATGCCGTAAACAGGCTTATAGCTTCGCTCACTTCCGTGATTTCCTCGGCGGCGGGCTATACCGTAAAGCACGCGCCCCAATTTCTTTTAAGCTGTGTTGTAGCCGCCGCCTCGTCTTGTTATATAGCGGCTGATTATAGAAAGCTTATTAAATTTGTACGGGAGCTTTGCGGAGATAAGATATACCGCAGTGCTCTTAAAATCAAAAACATTCTCGTGAACAGCGTATTCAAATTCGCGAAGGGCTATCTTATTATACTGGTCATTACTTTTGCAGAGCTTTTTTTAGGCTTTACGGTCTTTAGAATCAGGTATGCGCTTATTTTAGCGGCGATTATTTCGGTTATAGATATATTGCCTGTTTTGGGAACCGGTACAGTGCTTGTCCCGTGGGCGGCGGCGGAATTTATTTTGGGCAATACCGCCAAGGGAGCGGGTCTTGCGGTCTTGTACCTGATAATAACGGCGGTACGAAATTTTGCCGAGCCTAAAATCATAGGAAAACAGATGGGTATTAAACCGCTTTTTACCCTGCTTGCTATGTTTGTGGGAATAAAGCTTTTCGGAATAGCGGGTATATTCATTTTGCCGATAACCATTATCGTTGTTATTGAATATTATAGAGAGGAAGAGTAGTAGACAGATTTGTCCAAGGTGCATATGATGTAATATAACGGAGTGAAAACAGATGAAAAAGTATGTTATAACAACAGGCACGGTTACCTATGCCATTAAGGGCCGCGACCTTTTAAGAAAACACGGATATAATGTAAAAATAGAAAGGATTGCTTCGGGGGCAAGCTCGGGCTGTGGGTACAGCATAGTTTTAAACGGAGAGCTGCCTGAAGCAGAAAGGCTTTTGCGAGAAGCGGGAATAAAAATCCTTGAAATTAATGAAAAGCTGTAATAAACAGGGCGCGGCATATGCCTATGCCGCGCCCGTAGCTTAAAACCGATAACGGAGGTGTTATTTGTGATATATTTTGATAACGCCGCGACAACAGGTAAGAAGCCGTCAGGCGTTATAAGGGCTGTGGACGGCGCTCTAAAGGAGCTGTCTTCAAACCCCGGAAGAAGCGGGCATACCCCTTCTTTAAAGGCGGCGGACGCAGTTTATTCCGTACGGGAAAAAACCGCGGAGTTTTTCGGTGCTTCGGGAGCGGAAAATGTGGTGTTTACCCTTAACTGCACTCACAGTATAAATTGTGTAATAAAGGGCGTTTTAAAAAAAGGAGAGCACGCGGTGACCTCTTCTTTAGAGCATAACTCGGTTATTCGGCCGCTTATAAAAGAGGGAATACCCTTTGATACAGCCTATGTGTCCCTTACAGATGACAGGGAAACCTTGAGGGAATTTGAAAGAAAGATTCGCCCTAATACAAGGCTTGTGATTTGTACGGGGGCTTCTAATGTTTTGGGAAAAACACTTCCTATCGCCGAAATCGGCGCCCTTTGCAGGGATAGGGGAGTGCTTTTTGCCGTGGACGCGGCACAGATTGCGGGGGTAATGCCAATTAATATGCGGGAAATGAATATAGATTACCTGTGTGTGGCTCCGCACAAGGGGCTTTATGCCCCGATGGGAATAGGTGTGCTTATATGTGAGAAGCCCATAGAAAACACCATTATAGAGGGTGGCACGGGCACGAATTCCGCCGAGCTTGTTCAGCCCGAGAGCCTGCCGGAGCGGCTTGAAAGCGGAACGGTCAATGTTCCCGAGATAATGGGACTTTCCGCGGGAATAGATTATGTAAAGGGTATAGGGATTAAAAAAATATACACCCACGAAATGAAGCTTATACGCTACCTTTATAAGGAGCTTTCAAAAATTGATAGGGTACAGCTTTACGCACCCGAGCCGAAGGACGGCGCCTACGCCCCGGTTCTTTCCTTTAATGTCTACGGAAAGACGAGCGCCGAGGTATCGCAGTATTTGAACGGCAAGGGAATAGCGGTTCGCGGCGGACTTCATTGTGCGCCCTTGGCACATAGGCAGATAGGTACCCTTGAGCGCGGGGCGGTAAGGATTTCTGTAGCCGCGTTTAATACCTCCGCCGAGGCGGCAAGTCTTATAAAAGCTATAAAGCAAATGGATTAATCTTTCTAAAAAAATTAAAAATATGCAATTTTCTATTGAACAGGGAAGAAATTTATGTTAAAATAAATTAGATAAGTATGTGAAAAGGAATGTTTGATATGAGCAGCATATTTAACGCAGTTTATGCCTTTTTTAATCAAATTATATATGCTGTCGCCAGTATGAGGGTGTCGGATATTGTGGATATTCTTATTATGGCGTATATTATATACAAGGCAATAGGCTTTATGCGTGAATCCCGTGCAGGTCAGCTGGCAAAGGGTCTTATTATACTGTTTTTGATATATTTTCTCGCGAATTGGTGGAATCTTATTACTATAAAGTGGCTTCTGTCGAGGTTGGTTAATTATATCATAATAGCAATCGCTATTATTTTTCAGCCCGAGCTTAGGAGAATTCTTGAAAGAGTGGGTCACACAAAGCTGCTCGGTACCCAAGGCGATTTATCGGACGCGCCGATAGAAAACTGTATAGACAAGGTCTGCCGTGCGGCAGGCAATATGCAGGAAAACAAAATAGGCGCGCTTATAGTTTTTGAACGCTCTACACAGCTGGGTGAGATTATAAATACGGGTACGGTTATAAACGCCGAGCCTTCTGTTTCTATGGTTGGAAACATATTTTTTCCCAAATCTCCGCTCCACGACGGTGCGATGATTATAAGGGACGGGAGACTTTACGCCGCCGGCTGTATCCTGCCGCTTACCCAGCGTGAGGATATTTCCTCACAGCTCGGAACAAGACACCGCGCGGCAATCGGTATGACGGAAAATTCCGACGCGGTTGTACTGGTGGTTTCTGAGGAGACGGGTATTATTTCTATTGTTTCAAACGGTAAGATAACGAGGAACTACAACAGTATGTCCGCCGCAGAGGAGCTGCGCCGGTTTCTTGTTAATGACTATGAAACCGCCGAGGATAGTAAGGTTGAGGCGCTCTTAAAGCGTTTTAACCCATTTAAAAAAGAAAACGGAAAGGACGCTGAAAAGGCAGATGAAACGGAAAATAAACCTTCCCGCTAAATTTTCATTAAAAAAGCTGCTTTACAACAAGCGGTTTACAATTCCGCTTTCGCTTATTACCGCCTTTGTTTTCTGGCTTGTGATTATGATCAGCCAGAATCCCGATATTGACCGTACTTTTACAGATGTCCCCGTAAATATCAACCTTGAAAACACCTTTGTGTCCGAAAACGGTATGGAGATTATCGGGGATATTTCCTCACAGAAGTTTACCGTTACCATAAAAGGGCCGAGATATGTTGTCTCCTCTCTGCAGTCGGGGGATTTTTATGTTTACGCCTCCGCCGCTACGATTAACGCTCCGGGCGAGTACCAGCTTGAGGTTTCGGGCGGTAAAAACACCGCAGTCTCGGATTATGAGTTTATAAGCATATCGCCGTCAACCGTAAATGTGAATGTTGACTATGTTGACACCAAGGAATTTACCGTTAAGGCACACGCCGAGGGTGCTACCGCTGTCGAGGGGCTTATTGCCGAAACGGCTGTAGTAAGCGGAACCGAAAGCGATACAATCACAATTAAGGGGCCGCGCACGGTTATCAACGAGATAGCGACGGTTGAAGCCTATGCCGCGGTTAATAAAACCCTTAGCGAAAGCACCACCTATGACGCGGAAATACGCTTGTATAACGAATTGGGCGAGGCTATTGATATGACTAACCTGACCTTAAGCGAAAACGCGGTCAAGGTTACGGTGCCTATCTCTAAAAGCGCTACGGTGCCCGTGGTTGCCGACTTTACAAATTTACCCGACGGTTTCCAAAAAAGCAGTATAGGCTACAGTATTGACCATCAGACGGTTACGGTTATCGGAAAGCCCGAGGCGATCGATAAAATAACCCAGGTCACGCTTTCCGCAATAGATATAACCTCGGTTTCGCTTTCATCAAATAAGTTTGATGTATCGCCGAAGCTTCCCGAAGGCGTAAGACTGCTTGATTCCATTGAGCATTTTACCGTCACGGTGGACACCTCTAATTATGCGGAGAAAACCTTTACGGTATCAGGTATTCGCTTTAAGGGGCTTTCAGCCGGCTTAAACGCGACAAGCGATACGGATATAAGAAATGTGAAAATCTGCGGGCCGAAAAATGTTCTTTCGGCTCTTAAGGCGGATATGCTCTACGCCTTGGTTGATTTGTCCGAAAAGGCGGCGGGTGAGCATACCGTTACGGTTACCGTAAAATCGGATTCTTATAACAATATTTGGCAGGTTGGCTCGTACAGTACGACGGTAAAAATAAAATAAATCTAAAATAAAGGGCTTAAATAGCCCTTTATTTTAGCAATTTTTCACCTTCTGAATACAATGTATAAAGGGGTGAAAATATGATAATTAAATATATCGTGCTGGCAGTTGTTATTTTTCTTTCGGTTTTGGGACTGGCGGAGATTATACACGGACTTAATCTTCGTGTTACCGCACCGCGCAGAAAGGCGGTTACATATTCGGTGGTCTTTTTAACCGACCAAGACGCCGAAGAACAGCTTGCTTTTGCTATAGAACAGCAAAAGTGGTTAGGAAAAGCGTATTCCGATTATATTATAGCGGTCAATAGCGGAATTTCGGAAAAAAGCGATAAGGCCTGCCGTTATATCGCAGAAAAAAACGGTGCTCAATATTGCACCCCGAGCGAGCTTAAAAAGAAAATAGAGGAATATATTACCGTTAAGGAAAATTGAAGGGAGGGAAACGCTTAATATGGAGGAGGCTTTAACTGATTTGGTTAAAGAAATCAAAGGAACCGTTAAAAAAATAACATACCGAAATGAGAGTAACAGCTATACGGTTGCGGAGGTGCTGACAGACGGAAAAAGCCAAACCGTAGTGGGTATATTGCCCTTTCTTACCGAGGGGGACGAGGCGGTTTTCTACGGCGAATATACCGTTCATCCGTCTTACGGCGAGCAGTTTAAGGCAGAGCGTTTTGAGCGTAAAGCTCCGCAAAATTCGGCGGCGATTCTGCGTTATCTTTCCTCGGGGGCGATTAAGGGCATAGGCCCCGCGACAGCGCAGAAAATTGTGGAAAAATTCGGCGCGGACACCCTTGATATAATCCAAAATAAGCCTCAGGATTTAGCGACGGTAAAGGGAATAACCCTCTCTAAGGCAAAGCAGATTTCGGAAGAATATCAAAAGCAGTACGGCGTGAGAGATATTATGATGATGCTCTCAAAATACGGCGCTACTCCCGACAAATGCCTTGCCGTTTACCGCCGCTTCGGGGATAAATCCACCGATATAATTAAGAGCAACCCTTACGCCCTGTGCGAGGAGGGTATCGATTTCCGCTTTGAGACGGCGGAGGATATAGCCGAGGATATGTCCTTTGACAAAAACAGCGAATTAAGGGTTTCGGCGGGGGTCGAATATGTTCTTAGAAAAAACCTTGCGAACGGTCACACCTGTCTGCCGCGGGAAAAGCTAAGTGAAGTGGCGGTAAAGCTGCTTGAATGTAAGCGCGATACGGTGGAGGACTGCTGTGACCGTCTTACGGAGTGCTTCAGAATAAAATCAAAAACAGTAAACGGTACGGAATACCTTTCAATACCCGAATATTTTTCGGCTGAGGAGCATATTGCCGCACGGCTTGTTTCTGTAAAAAGATACATAGACAGAGCCGTCACGGTTGACGCCCTTGAAATCGAAAATGTTGAGCGCAAGCTCGGGATAGAATTCGAGGATTTGCAAAAACAGGCTATTTTCGAGGCGTTTCTGGGCGGTATACTCATTTTAACGGGCGGCCCGGGTACGGGAAAAACCACAACCCTCAACGCCATAATAAATCTGTTTGAAAACCGAGGTCTCGACCTTGAGCTTGCCGCACCTACAGGCAGGGCGGCAAAGCGTATGACCGAGCTTACGGGAAGAGAGGCAAAAACCATTCACCGCCTTTTGGAGGTTGAGTGGGGAGAGGGCGACGCGAAGCAGTTCTCCCGCAATGAGAAAAACCCACTTAACTGCGATGTTATCATAGTGGATGAGGCGTCGATGATAGACGCACTGCTGTTTGACAGCCTCTTAAAGGCGTTGAGGCTTTCCTGCCGTATAATTTTGGTGGGAGATTCAGACCAGCTTCCCGCAGTCGGCGCGGGGAATGTGCTTAACGATATTTTATCGTCGGATATTTTTCCCTCAATCCGCCTTAAAAAGGTATTCAGGCAGGCGGGGAAAAGTAAAATCGTAACCAACGCCCACGCTATTATTAACGGCGAAAGCCCCGATTTTTCCTCTAAGGAATCGGATTGTTTCTTTTTAAGACGGCAGGATAGCTTTTCGGTAAGCAATACGGTGCTTGAGCTTGTGTCGGAACGGCTGCCTAACGCCTACGGCTTTGACCCTATTCGTGATATTCAGGTGCTTTGCCCTTCAAGAATGACCGAGACGGGAACCGTAAACCTTAACAATATTCTGCAAAGCGCCCTTAATCCGAACACATCAGGCAAACAACAGCTTTCCTTTAAGGGCATATACCTGCGGGAGGGCGATAAGGTTATGCAGATAAAAAACAACTATGATTTGCAGTACAGACGGGATAACGGCGAATACGGCACCGGGGTCTTTAACGGCGATGTGGGTTTTATTACCGATATCGATAAGCGGGGCGGCGTTTTAAAGGTGCGCTTTGACGATAGGGTTGCCACCTATTTTTCGGAGGATTTGGCTCAGTTAGAGCTTGCCTACGCAGTCACGGTACATAAAAGTCAGGGAAGCGAGTATACCTGCGTTGTCTTGCCGCTTTTCGATGTACCTCAAAAGCTTAAGTACCGAAATCTGCTTTACACCGCCGTAACAAGGGCAAAAAAGCTGTTGGTGGCGGTGGGGAACGATACCGTATGGACGGATATGGTCGCGAATGACCGCAAAACCTTAAGGTATACAATGCTTAAACAGTTTTTAAAGGAAGACAGCGACTATGAAAGCTTTGATAAGCCTTATTAAAGAGGCGTTTTTCCCGATGACCTGTGCCGCCTGCGGAGAGGTGACCGAAAACGGCGAGCCGCTTTGCGATTACTGCCGCGAAATGCTAAAGCCCTTTAATCCCCTTAAGCGCTGTATCCGTTGCGGCAATGAAAAGCCGAATTGTGAATGTAAATACCGCGTCTTTTATTTTGACGGCTTAATTGCTCCGTTTAAAAATAAGGATACCGCAAGGCTTGGGGTTTACTCCTTTAAATTCGGCAGAAGAATGTGTAACGCGGATTATTTTGCCAAGCAGATGGCTATGTGCGTTAAAAACGAATACCGAGATATACGCTTTGACGCGGTTACATTTGTGCCTATGTACAGGTCACGATTTTTAAAACGCGGTTTTAACCAAAGCCGTGTCTTGGCTGAAAAAATTTCTGAAATTCTCGGCATTCCGCTTGCTGATGCGCTTGTCTGCCTAAAGAACGGGAAAAGACAGCACGATTTATTCGGCAAAGAGCGGTTCGAGAATGTTAAGGGGCGTTATAAGGCTAAAGCGGGCGCAAAGGGCAAAATGCTTTTGCTTGTTGATGATATAAAGACAACCGGCGCAACCCTCAATGAATGCGCAAAACAGCTCTGTTTAAGCGGTGCCGACGGCGTTTACTGTGTTACCGCACTCATAAGCGTCAGAGATAAAAATAATGCTGGTAAAAAGCGATAAACAATGTTATAATTAATACATATATTATATTGAATTGAGGACAGCTATGGCTACTGATATTGGAATAGATTTAGGATCTTCAAAAACGGTTATTTTTTCAAGCTCAAAGGTTGTGCTGGAGCTTCCTAATGTTGTGACGGTGGACAGCGAGACCTGGGAGCCTATCTACTTCGGAGAAAAGGCTAAGCAGACAATAGGCAGAACGCCTGACAGTCTTGTAAGCGTTTCTCCCATTGAACGGGGCGTTATTTCGGATTACGATATTGCGGAAATAATGCTTAAAAACTATATGCAAGAGGCTTTCGGAAACCGTATTATGCGCCCCCGCATTATGGCAACCCTGCCTGCGGGACTTACCGAATTACAGCACCATTCCCTTTCTAATGTAGTTGAATCGGCAGGCGGGCGCAATGTTTCGGTAATTGAAGGGCCCCTTGCGGTGGCGTTCGGCTTAGGTCTTGATTTTTCAAAGCCGCGGGGCACGCTTATTGTGGATATTGGCGCGGGCACCACCGACATTGCCGTCATTTCCCTTGGGGGAATTGCGGTATGCGAATCCTTCAAAACCGCCTCGTCGGACATTGACGCGCAGATTATAAGATATGTCCGCAAGGAATACAATATTGAAATAGGCCCACTTACTGCGGAAATGATAAAAATTAAAATCGGCTCGGCTGTAAAGCGGGATATTGAGATTGCGATAGTCGCAAAGGGAAGAAATGTCTTTTCGGGGCTGCCCGAAAGCTTTGAAATTTCCTCCGGCGAGGTTTACGACGCTATTTCCGAGACTATCGATACAATCTGCGACGCTATTAGGAAGGTATTAAACCGCACCGACCCCGATTTGGTGGCGGATATTACTGAGGACGGAATGTATTTGACAGGCGGCGGATCGCAGTTAATGGGACTTACCGAAAAGCTCGCCGAATATCTAAATATTAAGGTGCATCCCCTTGAAGACCCTGCGCACAGCGTTGTAAAGGGGGCGGCGGTGGCACTTAAAAAGCCCGGGTTGCTTAAAAATGTCGATTATCAGCTCCGTTCTATAAAAGAATTGGTTGTAGAGTAAGTTTAGCGATTTAAAGCTTTAAATTGTTAAAGAAATTTTTGCTTTATCTATTGACAAAAGGGTAAAAATAGGTTAAAATAGTCCTTAGTTTTGGGAAGAAAGGGTGAACGGTATGTTCGGTTACATAGCTTATCGATTTTATTACTATGGTACGGACTGCCTGTGCGCCCATAAAGCTTAGTCTTTATATGTTGTACGGACAGCCCGCAATCGCTCATGCTTTTTTGCAGTGAGTGTTGCGGGCTTATTTTTGAAAACGGGTGAAATGATGATTAACGAAAAAATGACGGGACTTGGCAAAAAACGCTCGGTTATCCGCGAAATTTTTGAATATGCGAAAATCAGAAGAACACAGATAGGGGCGGAAAATGTCTTTGATTTTTCTATCGGCAATCCGAGCGTGCCAACCCCCAAAAAGGTTACCGACACTATGGAGCGTTTAATAAAGGAAAAAGATCCGGTCGCGCTTCACGGCTACACCTCGGCTCAGGGCGATTTTACCGTAAGGCAATCGATAGCCGATCATATTGAGAGCAAGTTTGATTTTAAGGCAGACCCCAACCTTATTTATATGACCTGCGGTGCGGCGGCTTCCCTTACAATAAGCCTTAACGCCCTTGTAAACGCAGGGGACGAGGTTATAGTTTTAGCCCCTTTTTTCCCCGAATACCGTGTTTTCGCGGAGAAAGCGGGTGCAAGGCTTGTGGAGGTTCTGTGCCGCGAGGGAGATTTCCAAATTGATTTTGCCGCCCTTGAAAAAGCGGTTACCGAAAAAACCAAAGCGGTAATAGTCAATTCGCCTAACAATCCTACAGGCGCGGTGCTTTCCGAGGAAGGGGTAATTAATCTTGCCTCCTTGCTTAATAAAAAGCAAGCGGAATACGGAACGGAAATTTATATTATTTCCGACGAGCCGTACAGGGAGCTTGTCTATGATGTAAGCGTGCCTTATATTCCTAAATATTATAACAATACGCTTGTGTGCTATTCCTACAGTAAGTCGCTTTCCTTGCCCGGTGAGCGGATAGGTTATATATTTGTTTCTCCTAATGCCCAAAACAGCGGCGAAGTATACGCGGCGGTGTGCGGCGCGGGCAGGGCGCTCGGCTTTGTGTGCGCTCCCAGTCTTTTACAGTATACGGTGGGCGAGTGTGTAAGCTTACTTCCCGACCTTACCGTTTACCGCAAAAACCGCGATCTCCTTTTAAACGCCCTCAGAGCGTACGGATACACGGTAGTTCCGCCCGACGGCGCGTTTTACCTCTTTGTAAAATCTCCCGAGGAGGACGCATACGCCTTTTGCGAGAGGGCAAAGAAGTATGAGCTTTTATTGGTTCCGAGCGATGATTTCGGCTGTAAGGGATATGTTAGGATTTGTTATTGCGTAGATACAGACCTAATTGAACGCTCTTTGCCTAAGTTCAAGATGCTTATTGAAGAATATAAATAACGGAGACGGTTATGACTGATTTAGAAAAGGCAAGAAAGAAAATTAACGAAATAGATAAAGAGATGGCACAGCTTTTTGAAAAGCGTATGGCGGCGGTTAAGGCGGTCGCCGAGTACAAAAAGGCTAACGGTGTAAGGGTTACCGATTCCGCCCGCGAGGCAGAGGTTATTAAGCGTAATTCCGAGCTTATAGAAAACGAGACCCTTAAGCCCTATTTTGTAAGCTTTTTGCAGAGCAATATGGATATTTCAAAGGCGTATCAGCACAGACTGCTTGAAGGTATGCGGGTTGCCTACAGCGGGGTTGAGGGGGCGTTTGCCAATATCGCCGCAAGCCGCATTTTTACTGACGCCACGGCTGTTCCGTACCCCAATTTCAAGGCGGCGTACGATTCTGTGGTGAACGGCGAGTGCGACTGCGCGGTACTGCCGATTGAAAACAGCCATAACGGCGATGTGATACAGGTTATGGATTTAACCTTCTTCGGCACCCTTTATATAAACGGAATTTACGATATTGAGGTAGTGCAAAATCTGCTTGCCGTCAAGGGCACAACAATGGACGAGGTAAAAAAAGTTATAAGCCATCCTCAGGCGCTGGGTCAATGCGCAAAATATATAAGAGAGCACGGCTTTGAGCCTGTAGAGGCGGTAAACACCGCGGTCGCCGCAAAGCAGGTCGCCGAAATGGGCAGGCACGACACCGCCGCGATAGGCTCAAGCGAGGCGGCAAAAATTTTCGGGCTTAAAAAGTTGGAAGCGCACATTAACGAAAGCGGCAGTAACACAACCCGCTTTGCGGTATTTTCAAAGACGCCGAAAACCGCCTCCGACGCCGACAACCAGTTTATAATGCTCTTTACCGTATCTAACGAGGCGGGGGCATTGGGTGAAGCGATAAACACCATAGGAAAATACGGCTTTAACCTGCGCGCATTAAAATCCCGCCCCACAAAGGAGCTTATCTGGAGCTACTATTTCTATGCCGAGGGCGAGGGAAATATCAACAGCGAAAAGGGCGCGGAAATGCTTAACGAGCTTAAGGAAAAGTGCAGCAGTATAAGAATTGCGGGCAGCTTTGAAAGAGAAGTAATATTAAAGGGTGAGGACGAATGATAATACCTGTTAAAACCTCGACGGGGCAGTATAATATCTACCTTGAACGCGGTTCGCTTAAAAAGGCGGGGGAATACCTTAATTTAAACCGCCGAGTGTTTATCGTGACCGACAGCGGCGTTCCCGCGGAATACGCAAAGACGGTTGCCGAACAGTCGAAGACCCCGTTTATTGTAACTGTAAAAGAGGGCGAGCCGTCAAAATGCTTTGATACATATAAATACCTGCTTTCCGAAATGGTTAAAAACGAATTTACCCGAAGCGACTGCGTGGTTGCGGTCGGCGGCGGGGTTGTGGGCGATATGGCGGGCTTTGCCGCGGCAAGCTATATGCGCGGTATTGATTTCTACAATATCCCCACCACCGTTTTGTCACAGGTGGATTCCTCTGTGGGCGGTAAGGTAGCCATTGATTTTGAGGGGTATAAAAATATTGTGGGCGCGTTTTATCCGCCTAAAGCGGTTATTATCGATTCCGACACCCTTAAAACACTTCCCGACAGGCAGATTTCAAACGGGCTTGCAGAGTCGGTCAAAATGTCCCTTACCTCGGATGAAGAGCTGTTCAGAATATTTGAAAAAGAAAATGTAAGGGAAAATATCGACCTTATAATCGAACGCTCCCTTAAAATTAAGCGCTATGTTGTCGAACAGGACGAAAAAGAGGGCGGACTGCGCAAGATACTTAATTTCGGTCACACCTTGGCTCATGCTATTGAAAGCGAAAACGGTATGGAGAACCTCTACCACGGCGAGTGCGTGGCGCTGGGTATGATTCCTATGTGCTCGGACAGCGTTAGGGAACGGCTGCTGCCCGTCCTTCAAAAGCTTAATTTGCCTATAGGTACCGAAATTGACATTGAAAGACTTATTTCCGCTATGCGGCACGATAAAAAGCTTATGGGCGATAAAATAACCGTTATTTTCGTACCGGAAGCGGGAAAATTTGAAATGCGGGAAATGCCCTTTGATACATTTGCAAAGGAAATTAAGGAGAGCTTCAAATGAAAAACACTATTGGAACCTCGGTAGCCCTTACCGTTTTCGGCGAAAGTCACGGCGCGGCTGTCGGCGCGGTGCTGGACGGCTTAGCCCCGGGGATTGCGGTTGACGAGGAATTTATCCGTTCACAATTAACGCTTCGCCGTCCCTTTGGGGATATTTCCACACCCAGAGTAGAACCCGATAATTTTGTTATTGAGAGCGGAGTTTTCGAGGGTAAGACCACAGGAACGCCGATTTGCATTGTAATCCCCAATGTCAACACAAAATCAAAGGATTACAGCGAAATAAGGAGCAAGGCGCGCCCCGGTCACGCTGATTACACGGCGTATGAGAAGTACCACGGCTTTGAGGATTACCGAGGCGGCGGTCATTTCAGCGGAAGAATCACCGCGGGAATAGTAGCGGCGGGAGCTATTGCGATTTCCGCCCTCAAGGCAAAGGGAATATATGTAGGCACTCATATTTCCCGACTCGGCGGTGTAAAAGACCGTGGATTTGTAAATTATAAAGAGGATATAGAGTCGGTTAATAACAAGGTTTTCGCGGTTCTTGACGATAATGCCGAAACGGATATGAAGACGGCGGCAAACAACGCCAGAATCGACGGCGACAGCGTGGGCGGCGTGCTTGAAACGGCGGTTATAGGTCTGCCCGCGGGGGTAGGTGAGCCCTGGTTCGACAGTATTGAAAGCAAGCTTTCCCGCGCGATATTCGGTATTCCCGCGATAAAGGGGGTTGAGTTCGGTGGCGGCTTTGCGCTTTCTGATATGCGGGGCAGTGAGGCTAACGACCCTATTAGGATAGAAAACGGGGAAATTATGACCCTTTCAAACAATAACGGCGGTATAAACGGCGGAATTACAAACGGTATGCCTGTACTTTTCCGCTGTGCTGTTAAGCCGACCTCTACAATCCACAGGGAACAGCAGACGGTGGATTTTATAAACCGTGAAAATGTACAATTCACGGCGGGCGGAAGACATGACCCTTGCATTGTGCACAGGGCGAGGGTGGTTATCGACAGCATAACCGCTATAGTACTGTGTGATATATTAGGCGAACGCTTCGGAACGGACTGGTTAGTAAAATAATGGAGTACGGTTGCATAGGCGAAAGGCTGACCCACAGCTTTTCAAAAATAATTCATTCTAAAATTGCCGATTACAATTACGAGCTAAAGGAAATAGAAGGGCAAGATCTTGATTCCTTTATGAAAACCGCTGATTTTAAGGCGATAAATGTTACGATTCCCTATAAGCAGGCGGTAATTCCTTACCTTTATGAAATAAGCGATACCGCAAGGAAAATCGGGGCGGTTAATACTATTGTTAACAGGGACGGCAAGCTTTACGGCTACAATACCGATTACGAGGGTATGCGGGCGCTGATAAAAAGACAGGGCGCGGATCTTTCGGGCAAAAAGGTTTTGGTATTAGGCAGCGGCGGCACATCAAAAACCGCGGCGGCTGTGGCTGAAAGCCTTGGAGCTAAAGAGGTGTTTAGGGTTTCGAGAGGCGGTAAGGACGGCGCTGTTACATACGATTTCGCCCTTGCAAATCATACCGACGCCGAGGCGATTATCAACACCACCCCCTGCGGAATGTTCCCGAATATAGGGGAGACGGCTATTGATATATCACTTTTTCCAAAGCTCAAATCTGTAACAGACGCGGTTTACAACCCCCTTTCCTCCGCCCTTGTAACAAAGGCGCGGGAAATGGGCATTAACGCGTCGGGCGGGCTTTATATGCTGGTAGCCCAAGCGGTTTTTGCCTGCGAGAAGTTTATAGGAAAAGCTATATCGGAGGGTGTTACCGACAGGGTTTATAAGGAAATACTGTGTGACAAAAGGAATATCGTTTTAATCGGTATGCCCGGTTGCGGCAAAACCACAATAGGAAAAGCCGTGGCAGAGGAAACCCAAAAAGAGTTTATAGATACAGACGATGAGATTGTAAAAAAAGCAGGAATGTCTATACCCGAAATTTTTGAAAGCTTCGGTGAAAAGAGATTTCGCGAAATCGAGTCGGAGGTTATAAAAGAGGTTGCGGCTTCACAGTCGGCGGTTATAGCCACAGGCGGCGGAGCGGTGCTTAATCCCGAAAATGTTTCTTTATTAAGGGAAAACGGAATTTTGGTATTTATAGACCGCCCGATAGAGGATTTAGTGACGACAGATGACCGACCGCTTTCCTCTAACCGAGAGCTGCTTATAAAACGCTACCGGGAAAGATACGGCATTTATAAATCCTCCGCTCAGGCAGAAATTAAGGCGGTCAAGGACCTAAACGCCAATATAGCGGCGGTAAAGGAGGCTTTCTTAAATGAAGATTTTGGTGATTAACGGTCCTAACATTAATATGTTGGGGATAAGGGAGCCTGGTATTTACGGCAAGGATAATTTTAATACCTTGTGTGAAACCGTAAAAAGCTATGCTGAAGAAAACGGTATAGAGGTAAAGCTGTTTCAGTCCAATCACGAGGGGGCGCTGGTTGACGAAATTCAGGCGGCGTACGGCGTGTTTGACGGGATTGTGATTAATCCAGGGGCGTATACCCATACGAGCATCGCCCTTCTTGACGCGGTAAAGGCGGTCTCTATACCGACGGTTGAGGTGCATATCTCGGATGTCGCGAGCCGTGAGGACTTTAGGCAGGTAAGCTACATTCGTGCCGCTTGCGTTAAAACAGTCTGCGGTCACGGAATAAAGGGATATACCGAGGCTATGGAATTTTTAAAGGAGAATTACGGGGAAATTTAGATGGTTGTGACAATAAATAAAAGCACCGCCTCCGGAAGTGTAAAAGCGCCGCCCTCCAAAAGTATGGCGCACAGGTATTTAATCTGCGGGGCGCTGTCGCCCGAAAGCGAGATAAAGGGCGTAGGCTTTTCGGAGGATATTAAGGCGACCCTTTCCTGCCTTGAGGCTCTGGGCGCTAATGTGATAATTAACGGAGATACCGTTCGGATCGGCGGAATAGATATAGATAAGGTAATAAAAAGCGATAAGCTTTTCTGCAATGAGTCGGGCAGTACTCTAAGGTTTTTAATTCCGCTTTGTCTGCTTTTTGACAGAAAAATCACCCTTTCGGGAACAAAAAGGCTTATGGAGCGCTCCCTTTCGGTATACGAGGATATTTGCAATGCTACGGGCTTGGAATTTCGGCAAACACAGGATTCGATTACGGTAAAGGGCAGATTAAAGGCGGGTAAATACTCTGTCAGGGGAGATGTTTCGAGCCAGTTTATAAGCGGACTTATGTTTGCTTTGCCGCTTTTACCTAATGACAGTGTAATCGATATTACAGGTGCACTTGAAAGCGGCTCTTACCTTGGAATGACGGTAAAGGCGCTTGCCGACTTTGGGGTTAGAATCAGCCGTACCGACGAGCATACGATATACATCAAGGGCAATCAGACCTATAAGCCCAGAGTGCTTACTGTTGAGGGGGATTATTCAAACGCCGCGTTTTTTGACGCCCTTAACGCATTAGGCGGAAATGTGGCGGTATCGGGACTTAAAGGCGATACCTGTCAGGGTGACGCGGTTTATAAAAAGCTGTTAGGCGAGATTGTCCGCGGAACACCCCAAATCGATATTTCCGACTGCCCAGATTTAGGCCCTGTGCTTATTGCGGCGGCGGCGGCTAACAACGGCGCACATTTTACGGGAACCCACCGCCTTAAAATCAAGGAGAGCGACAGGGGAGCGGCTATGGCGGAGGAGCTTTTAAAGTTCGGCTGTAGGGTGCAGGTAGGCGACAATGATATAACCGTCCCGGTCTGTGAGCTTAAAACCCCCGAGCTTCCGCTTAACGGTCACAACGACCACAGGATCGTGATGTCCCTTGCGGTTTTATGCACCTTGACGGGCGGCAAGATATACGGCGCTCAGGCAGTATCTAAAAGCTTTCCCGATTTTTTTGAGCGGTTTTCCTCGCTCGGCATTGATTTAGAGGTTGAAGAATAATGAAGTTAAACAAGGATATGAACATATTGATTGTGGGTCTCGGTCTTTTGGGAGGAAGCTATGCCGAAGCCCTTAAAAAGCAGGGCTATAAGGTAAGCGCGATAACGAGAAGCCGTTCTTCGGTTGACTTTGCGCTCCAAAAGGGCATAATTGATTACGGCACTACAGAGGTTGAGCCCGAGCTGCTGAAAAACGCCGATTTGGTGGTCTTTGCGCTTTATCCCCATATTTTTACAGAGTGGATAACCGAGAACCAGCATCTTTTAAAAAGCGGTGCGGTAATAACCGATGTCACGGGTGTTAAGGGTTGCATTGTAGGCAAAATTCAGGATATATTAAGGGATGATGTAGAGTTTATCGCCGCCCATCCAATGGCGGGCAGAGAGGTCTGCGGAGTACAGAACAGTACGGACGAGATTTTTAGGGGCGCCAATTACATTGTGGTTCCCACCGAAAAAAACACTATGTCGGCAATCGAGCTTTGCCGTGATTTGGGCGAAAAGTTAGGCTTTCGGCAGGTGTCCGAGCTGTCGGTTACAATGCACGATAAAATGATAGCCTTTTTGTCCCAGCTAACCCATTGCATAGCCGTTTCGCTTATGTGCTGTAACAACACGCCCGACCTTGAGTATTACACGGGCGACTCGTTCAGGGATTTAACGAGAATTGCAAAGATAAACGACGAGATGTGGAGTGAATTATTTCTTGACAATAAGGACGCGCTTCTTGCCGAAATGGATAGGTTTAAAGCTTCCTTTGACGAGCTTTACAATAAAATTAGGACGGGCGACCGCGACGGTATGCGCGAGATGATGAGAACCTCAACCGAGCGCAGAAAACGCTTTGATAAACACATATAAAGGAGTAGATTATTATGAATATGACATTTAAAAGAAAGCTTCCCATTCCGCAGCAGATCAAAACACGCTACCCCGTAACCGAAGAAATGGCAAGGGTTAAGGCGGAGCGCGACGAGGAATTAAGAAGGATTTTCAGCGGTGAATCGGATAAGTTTATACTTGTAATCGGCCCCTGCTCTGCGGACAGCAGCGAGCCTGTGCTCGATTACATATCACGCCTTCGCACCGTTCAGGATAAGGTTAAGGATAAGATACTAATAGTTCCCCGCATTTACACCAATAAGCCGAGAACTACGGGCGTAGGCTACAAGGGTATGCTTCACCAACCCGACCCTGATGAAACGCCCGATATGCTCAAGGGAATCGTAGCCATAAGAGAGCTTCATATGGCGGCTTTGCGTGATTACGGATTTTCCTGTGCGGACGAAATGCTCTACCCCGACAATCACCGTTATCTTTCCGACCTGCTTTCTTATGTCGCGGTGGGCGCCCGTTCGGTTGAAAACCAACAGCACAGACTAACTGCCAGCGGTCTTGATATACCCGTAGGAATGAAAAACCCCACAAGCGGCGATCTTAGCATTATGATGAACTCAATAACCGCCGCACAGCATTCCCATACATTTATCTATCGCGGCTGGGAGGTTGACAGCCACGGTAACCCCTACGCCCACGCGATTTTACGCGGATATATAGATTATGCGGGTAAGAACGCCTCTAATTATCATTATGAGGACTTAGTAAAGCTTTACGAGCTTTACGGTAAGTCGGGACTTCAAAATCCCGCCGTTATAGTCGATACAAACCACGCCAATTCAGGCAAGCAATGCCTTGAGCAGGTTAGAATTGCTAAGGATGTTGTCTATAGCTGTAACCATAATAAGGACATTCGATCAATGGTAAAGGGTCTTATGATAGAAAGCTACATAGAGGACGGCGCCCAGAAAATCGGCGAGCACATTTACGGCAAATCCATAACCGACCCCTGCCTTGGATGGGAAAAAACCGAAGAGCTTATCTACAAGATAGCCGACACATTGGAATAAGGTGATCAATACGGAAAAATACAGGCATAAGGTTCAATACTATGAGACCGATAAAATGGGGTTTGTCCACCACTCAAACTATATCCGCTGGTTTGAAGAGGCAAGGAGCGACTTTTTTGAGAAAATCGGCGCACCCTATGCGGTGACAGAGAGTATGGGGATAATAAGCCCCGTGCTGTCTGTCAGCTGTGATTATAAAAAATCCTGCTACTACGGCGAAGAGGTTATTATTGAAACCACCCTCGAAAGGGTGGGGAATGTAAAGTTCTTTGTGAGCTATAGGGTTTTGTCCGAGGAGGGCGAGCTTAGGGCGGAGGGTACCACCTCCCATTGCTTTTTGAACTCCGAGGGTCAGGTTATTTCTTTAAAGCGGGTAAAGCCCGAGCTTTTTGAAACCCTGCTTGAACTTGTCGGAAAAACTTTTTAAAAACGAATTATTTTTTCAATTTCAGCCGATAATATATTGGGTGAGCATTTTGAAAAGAAAAATATTCGGAATAATTAAGCTTTTGTCTTTGTGTGTTATCTGCTGCTCGCTTTTTGTGGGCGGCGGATATTTTTATCTGCGCCAAAATTTTAAGGAGGCGGAAAATAAGGTTTCAAGCGTGCCTTACAGCTTTTCCGCGCCTGAAAACAAGGGGATAATGCTAAGTGTTTGCGATAGCCTTACATTTTTGTATCTTGATTTCGGCGAAGAGCGGCTTAAGGTTATTATCCCGCCTGGAACAGAGTATGATGGAGAAATTTTCGGCTATCCTATTGATTTTACCGTAAAAACGGATTATAGGTTTGTTTCAAAGCTTATTGACTGTGCCGACGGAATAGAGCTTGATATAAGCGGAGAAACCCTTAGATATACAGGCGTTCAGATATCCGATATTTTAAGCCGCACCGTAGATGCTTCGGAATTAAAGAGAAAGATTATAATAACTTTGCTTGAAAAAATAGGTGAAAACGGCTTAGATAGTGAATTTTTCGATTTTCTTGTCGAAAGCACCGATACCGATATTACCGTGCCCGATTGCTACTATTGGGAAAAATATATAATGAAGCTTTGCAAAAACGGCGGAATCATTAATTGACAAACCGCCGTTTTGCAGTTATACTATATATTGTAATTTATATATGGGGGAATGGTTTTGGATAAGGTAAGTGAAATTTTCGGCACTAATGTATTTGACGATTCGGTGATGATTGAGAGGCTGCCTAAGGATACATATAAAACCTTAAAAGCCGCTATAAAAGAGGGCAAGTGTATCGACAGCAGCATTGCGGACACGGTTGCCGCCGCGATGAAGGACTGGGCGATTGAAAAGGGCGCTACGCATTTTACCCATTGGTTCCAGCCCTTGACAGGTATTACCGCCGAAAAGCATGACAGCTTTATTTCTCCTACGGGAGACGGTCATATAATAATGGAATTTTCCGGCAAGGAGCTTATTAAGGGCGAGCCTGACGCTTCCTCCTTCCCGTCGGGAGGACTTCGCGCCACCTTTGAGGCAAGGGGATATACCGCCTGGGATCCGAGCTCCTATGCTTTTGTAAAGGACGATACCCTCTGCATTCCCACCGCCTTCTGCTCCTACTGCGGCGAGGCGCTTGACCAGAAAACGCCCTTACTTCGCAGTATGGACGCTATTAATAAGCAGGCTTTAAGAATTGTCCGCCTTTTCGGTATGGAGGATGTTAAGCGCGTAAACACCACGGTTGGTCCCGAGCAGGAATACTTCCTTGTGGACAAGGCTATGTACGATAAGCGCCCTGACCTTGTTTTCTGCGGAAGAACACTTGTGGGCGCAATGCCGCCTAAGGGTCAGGAAATGGACGACCACTATTTCGGCGTTTTAAAGCCGAGGGTTGCCGCCTTTATGCGCGACCTTGACAACGAGCTTTGGAAATTAGGCGTGCTTGCAAAGACCGAGCATAACGAGGTTGCCCCCGCACAGCACGAATTAGCACCTATTTTCACTACTACAAATATTGCCGCCGACCATAATC
>JAXJVI010000194.1:0-3668 GCA_036308615.1 Acutalibacteraceae bacterium
GGGCTGTATTAGGGCGGTTTGTGGCGTAGGCAAGGCAAGGCAAGGGCTGTATTAGGGCGGTTTGTGGCGTAGGCAAGGCGGAAGCAAACAAGGCGTAAGCGCTACCCCTACCCAGCGCAACGAGGGGGGGGGGCTGGCGAAGCCAGGCGCAAGCACCACCCCCCCCCTGAGTTGCAAAGGGTAGGGGCTTGTTTGCGGTCGCCTAAGCCGAAGCAAGCAACTGCCCTAATTGCCCATTTGCCGAAGCCTAAGCCGAAGCCAGCGACCGACCGCACGGAGCGTTGCGCCTGTAGTTGGAGCCTGTAGCAAAGAGCCTACACAAGCCCCCTATACGAAGCCCCCCCCCTACGGCACACGCGCCCCCTATATGAAGCCACCCCCCGCGCCTACTGAAAGCCAGCCCAGCCCCCAGCCCAGCCGAGCCAGCCCCCAGCGCGAGCGAGCCACCGCCCCAAGGCGGTAGGCGAGCGCGCGCCCTCTTTGGTTTGCTTTGGCTTGCTTTGGCTTTGGCTTTGGCTTTGGTTGTCTGCTGGGGCGTTGGCTTCGCGGTTCTCTTTGGTGGTGGCTTCGCGGTTCTTCTGGGTGCTTTTGGTTTGGGGTGGTCGTTCATCGGGCTGGTGCTTTGCTTGCTTACTATTTTGCTTGCCGTTTTGCTTGCCGTTTTGCTTACTATTATCCTTACTATTATCCTTACTATTATTCTTACTATTATTCTTACTACTTACATTTAATTAGGTTCACTTGCAACCCAGCCAAGCACCGATAAAATTAAGCCGAACGCATTTGAAAATATTTTGTAAGTACCTGGGCTAGTCGCTTGCACGGGCAAGCGCGAAGCGCGCGCCTAGCAGTGAGCGAAGCGAACGAAAAAGCAACGCAGTTGCTTAGGCGTTACCGCTCTGCCCCCTTGTGGGGCGTTTAGAAACAAAAAAGCCACCTTGTTGGGGTGGCTCGGTTTGGCTTGCTTCTAGAATGCTTTAATTGTCTAATTTTACCATTGTATAATAATCTACATCAAATAGCGCACAAAGGTTTTGCATATCAATATCGCGCCAAGTATCACCTACAAATATTTGTATTATAGGCTCGCCCGCTCTATCAACTAAATGAAATGGTTGTATTACTGCTAGGTAGCCAGTTTTAACAATACTTAATTGCTCCAAAGCCTGTTCTATCATACCAACGCATGAACCATTTAAAAATTTGCTCTCATCGTAATTATACCAACCTCTTGTGTAGTGTTCTATCGAGCGTAACGAATTTAAAACTAATTCTCTCAAAACCTCTTGTGCCGTAAAGCCTTCTTTCTGCATAGTCATAATTTTACCCTTTACTATTTTGTTAGTTTATACTCTTGCTTTCCGTTCAGTGTCTTGTAAATCCATTCTGGTATCGTGTACCACCTTTGTGCAATTCCGTAGCCGAAATCTTGGTTGCCGTCCGCTTGTTGCAAGAAACTGCATCGGCTTTTTGGGATAAATTCCATGCCCTCGGACCCAAATAGTAATACATACGCCTTTTGGCTGTAATCAGCGCTTTTCGCTAAAATGTGGTACATCTTGCACCCTTTGTTCTTTACGTTTCTCATTTTCTTAGTCTCCTATGTTTTAATTAGTTCCACTAAGTTACAAATACTTTCATTTATATTCGTTTTTTTATGTTAAAGTTTTCTTAATAAATTGTTAATAACTGCTTGTAAACCAATAAGTTAGCGAATAAAAAAACGCCCGACTTAAATAAGCCGAACGCATTTGAAATTTTTTTGTAAGTACCTGGGCTAGTCGCTTGCACGGGCAAGCGCGAAGCGCGCGCCTAGCAGTGAGCGAAGCGAACGCCGGCGAAGCCGGGAAGGGCTCTAAAAATCTTCCCCAACAAATAGAAGTTTGCCGGACTGATGGAGCACTTTTAAATGGTGGGTCTCATACAAATTGTCTGCTATTATTATCTTGTTGCGTACCCAGATAAGCGCGTTCAGTTGACCGCTTTTAAACTCAAAAGGTAAATCGTTGACACCATTTAGGAGGTTAGAAATTTCTTTGTCTATTGCCTCAATTATCTTTGTTGCGTTTGTCATATCAAAATTTTAATCAAATTACACTCAAAATTTACTCATACCCGTAGATTTCCGCCAAAATTCCGCCAAAATTCGGGAAAAAACCGCGCACAATAGCGCACGCGGTTGCTAAAATAAATGCATAGGAGTATGCTAAAATCTTGTGCCTAAAACTGCCTGGATCGTTAGCCGTGCGTATGGGTATGAATCAATACACGTGTTAACTGCATTCACATAGGCTCTGCGAGTCATGCGCTTATTTTTTACGCGTTCGGCAAGTAGAAGATAAAACGAGCGGTCGTTATTAGGGAAAGCGACTTGCAACCGCTTAATGCCTTCTAAAATTAGCGCATCGTCAGCGAATTCTATGTTATTGTTTTGTGTTTGCGCCGAGGTTTTGCAAATCGGCGATTGTGATTGTTGCATCGTCTCTTTGTTCTCTATTACGCGATGCATTAGGTCTGACATTGTTTGCATTTTGATTTGAATTTGAATTGTTATTAAATTGATCATGCTTTTGGATCCAATACGACAACCTTTCTGCAAGGTTAAAGCCTGGTGTTCTCTCATAGCGGAACTTGTTAACGCGTGGCGAATAATCAAGCCAATAATTAAGAAATTCATCTAATATATCGGCTGGGATATGGTCGTATTCTGCGTTTACAAGGTCACAAAAAGCTTTTGCACGGGCTTCTTTATCGCTTACAATTGCGGTTCCGTTGGTATCGTCTATTAAAGTAATAATGTTTTGTTTTGTCGCCTTGGTGACTGTCAAAACACCATGCTGTTGTAAATCGTCTATATATCTGCGCACTTTGCCGACAGACCACATCCAGCGACTTGCTAGCACGCGCTCAGGTACTATTACGCGACCAGTATTATACTGGCTAAGGTTTAGCAGGTCGCAAAATGCGTGGTAGCGGTCAAACGGCTCACAACAATATATTATGTCGCTAATGTACGGGTTCATGCTTCAACTCTTGCAACAATATCCGAGCGCCTAAATAGATTGCGATGTCCGATTTTATAAGGCTTCAATTTACCATCCCGTATATATTTCCAAAGGGTGGTTTGTCCGATGTGTAGAAGCTTCATCACATCCTCACTTGTTAGATACTTTAATTCTTCCATGTCTATAATGTTTTAGTTAGTTGTGCAAAGATAGTGCATATTTCATTTATATTTACTTAAACACATTTAAACTTATCAACATGCGCGGTTAATTATTCGGTAGAGTTGCCAGCACCCCAAAAAGGGCGGTTTTTGCCCACTCCTGGTCCCCTGGGAGGGATGCCGAGCGCCGCAGAACTGCCGACATGAACCGCCAACCTCTGGGACTAAATGAGCGAAGTTGGTACGAGGCAGGTACTAGGAGAGTACCAGCACAAAACCAACACTAGAAAGCGCCCCCGACCACCCCGTTTAGGGGTGTCGTCGTCGTCAGGGCGGGGGCGCGTGCGCCCTCCGCCCCTGGTCGGGGGCAAGCCCTGCGAGCCCCCGACCAGCCCGCCCGCGCACCCTCGCGGGCATGGGGCGTCCTCGCCCCAGCGCGTCAAAACGCGCCCCCATCAGCACGCCCCAGCGCGCCCAGCCCCTACGCGGTCAGCCCAGCCCA
>JAXJVI010000195.1:0-1595 GCA_036308615.1 Acutalibacteraceae bacterium
ACTTTCCCGCTCCGTTAGCTCCGATTATTCCGACGCGCTCGCCGCGTTTTATCTCGATATTGATTTCGTCGAGCGCAAGGAAGCTGTCACCCTTTTCGTACTCCTTTGAACCTATTCTCCTGTTGGGGTCTTCCCTGCCCCTGCGCTTTGCGTACCAGCTTTGGAGGTCGCGCCTTAGCGTGCTTGAGCCGATTACACCGAGCTTATATTCTTTTGTAAGATGTTCGGTTTTTATTACGCAGTCTTTATCCATTTTTACACCGTATCAATAAAGTTCTTTTCAACCTGATTAAACACTACTATTCCTATTGACAGAATAATAATTGTCACCGCAAAACTGATTCCCAAAAACAGCCATTCTATACTGCCGCTGCCCAAAAACGAATATCGGTAGGTTTCAACGATCGGCGCTACGGGATTTAACAGCATTATCCATCTGAATTTTTCGGGAACCTGTGAAATGGGATATACAACGGGCGTGATGTACATTAAAAGCGATACGCCGAAGCTGACAAGAATGTTTAGGTCGCGGTACTTTGTTGTGATTGAGGAAATAATCAGTCCCATTCCCGTGCCGAGCAGTGCGGTCTGGATTATAAGCAGAGGCGCAAGCGTGATCAAAGCGTTTGGATGGACGTTTGCTCCGCATATAGAGTACACTGTTACCAAAATTATATATACTAATGTTTGCATCAGGAAATTTACAAGATTATACATTATTCCCGAAACAGGCATAATCAGGCGCGGAAAATAAACCTTGCAGAATATCCTCGCGTTGCCGAGAAAGGTTGACGACGCGCGGTTAAGACAGTTTGAGAAAAAATTCCACAGGATATTGCCCGACATATAAAACAAAAACTGCGGTGTTCCGTCGGTTGGGATTCCCGCGATAACGCCGAAAATTACGGTGAATACCATTGTTGAAAGCAGCGGATTTATTATTATCCAAATTGGGCCGAGCACGGTTTGCTTGTATGAGCTTTTGAGGTCACGCTTCACAAACAACAGCGCAAGGTCGCGGTAGCTCCACAGCTCGGGCAGGTTGATATTTAACAGTCCGCGCTTTGAGGTTACATATGTTATCTTTTCATTCTGCATTTTAAAAGTCACTTCCGACATTTTATTACGTTCAAAATAAATATAGCACAAAGTTAAATTTGTGTCAATTTAAGTTGTTATTACGGTTGATTTATTCATAAATTAGTGTTAAAATAGTAAGAACGAATTTTAGAAAGGATAATTTTTATGACTAAAACAGTTACAAAATTTTTCAGTCTGATTATGGCGCTGGCTCTTGCAATGTCATGCCTTGCATTTACAGGCTGCGGCAAAAGCACTTCATCTTCCTCAAAGGCTGCGCAAAAAAGCGAAGCTACAATTGCTCCGACCACCTCAACCTCAGACTCTGCGTTTGAGTACACAGGCAAAAAAACAGGGATTGAAATCAAAATCAAGGACTACGGCACAATCGAGGCTGACCTCTATGACGAGCTTGCTCCGATTACCGTTGAAAACTTCAAGAAGCTTGTAAATGAGAATTTCTATGAAGGACTTATTTTCCACCGTGTAATCGAAGGATTTATGATTCAGGGCGG
>JAXJVI010000196.1:0-1667 GCA_036308615.1 Acutalibacteraceae bacterium
ATGACCCCTACCCGCATAGTAATACATAACACCGCGAATGACGCGAGCGCAGAAAACGAAATCGCGTATATGCACAGAAACAGTAATCAGACCTCTTTCCACTTCGCGGTGGACGATAATGAGATTGTTCAGGGCATAGACCTTAACCGCAACGCGTGGCACGCTACAGACGGCGCAAACGGCAAGGGCAACCGCGAGGGTATAGCTATAGAAATCTGCTATTCAAAGTCGGGCGGCGAGCGCTGGCTTAAGGCTCTCGAAAACGCGGCGGAATTGACCGCTAAGTTATTAAAGGACTACGGCTGGGGCATTGATAAGGTTACAAAGCACGAGGATTATACCGACAAGCATTGCCCCCACAGAATACTTGACGAATACGGTTGGGATAATTTCCTTAATCTCGTTAAGTCGAAGTTGGGAGCAGAAACACCTAAAACGAACATTAACACGGCTGTTTTAGACTGGCAGAAAGCCGCTATGGCAGACGGCTATAAATTCCCGAAATACGGCGCAGACGGCAAGTGGGGAGCTGAGTGTGAGAGTGTGGCTAAAGCCGCAATCTGCAAACAGCGCCCGACCTATACCAACAAAAACTTAACTAAGATTATTCAGGAAAAGGTCGGAGTAACCGCAGACGGCTTGTTCGGTTTAAGAACAAAGGTAGCGGTAAGGGAATATCAGCGTTCAAAGGGACTTACCGCCGACGGCGCTGTTGGTATAAACACCTGGAAGAAAATTCTCGGTGTATAAAATAATTTTAGGAGGAATACATATGAAAATTTCAGCAAACGCAAAAAAATGGCTTAAGGCGGCGGCTGTCCGTGCGGTTAAAACCGTGGCACAGACCGCTGTAGCAACCATAGGCACATCAGCAATACTGTCGGCGGTGGACTGGAAGGTCGTAATCTCCGCTTCGCTGCTTGCAGGCCTTTTGTCGGTGCTTACATCAGTCGCGGGGTTGCCGGAGGTTAAGGAATAAATACATTACTTCACACGAAATTTCACACAAAAGCGTTTTTATAGCGTAATAATCGTATTTTAAGCAATATTTATGTCGGGTTCGACTCCCATTATCCGCTCCAAAAAATCTCGTTCTTCGGAACGAGATTTTTTTATCCATTGCGAAAGCAATGGTATATCACCACGCGTAAGCGTGTATATCATCAACACCGGCGTTGCCGGTGTTGTATCTCATCAGCCGTCAGGCTGTATAAAAAATGCTTTCGCAATGATGATATACAAAACTTTGTTTTGATGATATACAAAACTTCGTTTTGATGATATGCAATTCCTGCGGAATTGATGATATACAATGCTTCGCATTGATTTCAAACAGATTATATGTTATAATCTGTTTGAAAAGGAAGTGAGCATATGCCCAAGAATTATTTGCTGGCTTATTCAGAACAATTAGCAACAGATATTGAGTTGTTATGCCAAAATATAAAAGCACCGTCTAACACTTTATTTCAAATCCGAAAAAGTTCAAGTAGTGTTTATGCAAATATTCGTGAAGCAAATTATGGGCAAAGCAGGGCGGATATGCTTTCTAAATTTGAAATTGCACTAAAAGAATGTAGTGAAACAGAGGGTTGGCTGCAACTTTTATTCAACACTAACTCTATTGATGAAGATACATATAAAAAGAATAGAAACCTTTGCGGGCG
>JAXJVI010000197.1:0-12884 GCA_036308615.1 Acutalibacteraceae bacterium
AAACTGAGCCACGCCTCGATCTCTATTAAATTTTCACCACAAAATTACAGTAAATTTCGTATCTGTGGGATTATATGTGGTCGTAGCGGTATTTACCGCTATTTTTTATATACTGTGCCACCGATGAAGTGGCTGTTTGTAAGGGATTGTCGCAGTTCGGCAGATTTTACTCTAACCGTTCGGTATGGTATCCCGAACGCAGCGCTCTACCAAACTGAGCCACACCTCGTTATTAATTTTTTATCTATTCGTTAACTTACTTTCTGCTGTTTTTTCGCGCTGCTACGCAGCTTACTCTTGCGGTGCCCGAAAAATTCTTTGCCTTGGAGCGGCAAAATTTTTCGACCGCGGCGCCTTTTCGTACTCGCTTTTTCTGCCGCAGGCAGCGCTCGCACTCAAAGCTACCAAACTGAGCCACACCTCGTTATAGAGCCGTGAAAAACACAGCTCTATAATTATATATTTATTTCACTTAAATGTCAACATTTTTCTTCAAAATAATTGATATTTATTTCAGTCAATGATAAGAGACGGATTATATATCTCCGAAAAGCACTTTCGGCACTTCTTCGGGCGGAATATCAAGTGCCGCGGCAAGCTCGCCGAACAATAGCTCTTCGGCGCGTTTTAAGTATTTTTCATCAATAAATCCAAGCTTCTTTTTTGCCTTTTTTACCGCTTGCTTTTTTGAATATATTTTAACCGCAAGCTCTAAAAGCTCATTACAGCTATGGCTCTCAAGCATAGCCTTGTAATCTTCCTCTCCCCGCTCCTCAAGGCCTTTACCGCAAAGCTCAGGCGCTGTTTCAATCAGCCTTTGCGCGTCGGTTTTTGATATAATTTCACGAATAAAAACCTTATCGCTATCGACAGGCGCATATATAACATTATTCTGCTGATACAGCGGTTTCAAGGTATAATATAGCCGTTTAATATTTTTGGTGAGCGCCTTTTCCGAAATGTCCTCGACAATACAAACGCCCGTCTGACCGTAAAATACCTTATCGCCCTTGTTAAACATTTTTTACCTCTCATTCTGAATCCCGTTTAAAAAAATTGTTCCGACAACCGAATTTTCGTTAGTCGGAACAACTCGTTGCAATATTATTTTAGCACATTTAAAAATTAAATGTAAGCAAAATTTTTATCTTTCCTCGCGGAAATAGGATAGTCCCAGATGCGCGGGGGGCTGATTTTCGCGCTTTTTACGCATACTTATTATTACAAGGACAATTATAGTGACAAGATAAGGCAGCATATTAATAAGCTCCTTCGCGCTGCTTGAAAGTCCCGGGATATATACGCAAAGGATATAAAGTCCGCCGAAAAGGAAGGAGCTTAAAATCGCTATACTCGGTCTCCAAATCGCGAAAATAACTATTGCAATCGCAAGCCAGCCTCGGTCGCCGAAGCCGTTATTTGTCCACGCGCCGCCGGTATAGTCCATAACGAAGTAAAGACCGCCCAAGCCCGCAATAGCTCCGCCGATCACGGTTGAGAGATACTTATATTTTGTAACGCTTATACCCGCAGCGTCCGCAGTGGCAGGATTTTCACCCACCGCCCGCAAATTAAGTCCCACGCGGGTACGATTCAGGAAATAAGAGGTTAAAAGCGCGATAATAATCGCCGCATATGCCAAAAAGCCGAGGGATAAAAAGGTTTTACCGAAAAGGCCCAGCTTATCGGCAAAGGGCAGACTTGCTTTATAGTAGCCGCCTGTAGTAATAAGCGAAATTGAGCCGCTTTCGCCGAAAAAGCTTAAAAGCGAGCCGCCGAAAAAGTTACCAACGCCCATTCCGAAGGTTGTAAGAGCAAGACCCGTAACATTTTGATTTACTCTAAGGGTGATTGTTAAAAAACTGTAAATCAACGCCATGAGAGCCGAGCCCGCAAGGGAACAGATAAGCGGAATAAGAACGCACCAGAGTGCCGCCGGATTATCGGTAGAATGCTCGTAAAGATAGCCGCCGATAATGCCTGAAATACCGCCGATATACATAATTCCCGGTATACCGAGGTTCAAATTTCCGCTTTTTTCGGTGATTATTTCACCCGTCGCTCCGAAAAGCAGGGGAATTCCCTGAATAATGGCGGCGTTTATAAATGCAAAAACCGTACTTAGCATTATTTTGCCTCCTTATGCTTTGAGCGTTTGTTAATCTGATAGTTGATGAAAAATTCGCAGCCGATTATAAAGAAAATGATAATTCCGGTAAGAATATCCGCAACGCTTTCGTTAAGACGGAAGGCTGTGGCAATCTCCCCCGCTCCCCTTTGCAGGAAAACTATCAGGAATGAGGTTATGACCATAACTATCGGGTTAAACTTTGCAAGCCAGGATACCATAATCGCGGTAAATCCCATTCCGCCCGCCAATTCCTTTGAAATGGTATGATTAGTACCCGAAACAAGCAGAAATCCCGCAAGACCGCAGACAGCACCCGAAATAATCATTGTGCGGATAATAACCTTTTTGACATTTATTCCGATGTAACGCGCGGTATTCTCGCTTTCGCCCACAACCGAAATTTCGTAACCCTGTTTGCTGAATTTAAGGTAAATAAACATAATAACGGTTAAAACCGCGACTATAAGTATATTAAACAAATACTTTTTGCCGAACAAATCGGGCATCCAGCCGCTGCCTGTAACCTGATTTATAACGCCCATTACGCTTGAGCCGCTCGGAACCCAAACCATAATAAAAAATGAGACAAGCTGAATCGCGACATAGTTCATCATAAGGGTGAAAAGGCTTTCGTTAGTTCCCCAGTTTGCTTTAAAAAATGCGGGAATAAGTCCCCATATAACGCCGCCCAAAATACTCGCTACCAGCATTACAATGAGCAAAAGCCAGTTTGGCATACTGTCTTTAATATAAAACATACAAGCCGCACTCGCAAGACCGCCTATAAGCACCTGACCCTCCGCGCCGAGGTTCCAGAATTTCATTTTGAACGCGGGAGTAACAGCCAGCGAAATGCACAGGAGCATTGCGAGATTTTGCAGTAAAATCCACATCTTGCGCTCTGAACCGAAGCTTCCCTCTATCATAGTTTTATAAACCTGAAGCGGGTTGTAATCGGTTATCATAATTATTACGGCAGCACAGACGAAAAGCGCCGCAACTATCGCCGCAAGGCGTATAAGCCATGCCTTCCACCAAACTATATCGGCACGCTTTGTAATATGAAAAAGAGGCTCGTGAACGCGTTTTTCGTTATTATTCATTTTCGCCGCCTCCTTGTGTATTGGTCATCATCAAGCCTATCTTATTCTTGTCGGCGGTTCTGCCGTCAACTATTCCTGCTATTTTGCCGGAGCCTATTACCATAATGCGGTCGCAAAGCTCGATTAGCACATCCAAATCCTCGCCGACAAAAATAACCGCAACGCCGTTTTCCTTTTGCTGATTCAAAAGATTGTAAATAGCGTAGGAGGAGTTTATATCCAGTCCTCTTACGGGGTACGCCGCCATAAGCACGGTAGGAGCCGCCGCTATTTCCCGCCCGACAAGTACCTTTTGAACATTTCCTCCCGAAAGCTTTCTTACCGGTGTAGACGCGCTGGGCGTTACCACCTCAAGCTGTTCAATAATGGTTTCTGCCAGGTCTCGCGGTGATTTGCGCTCCAAGAACATCGATTTGCCCTTTCGGTAGCTTCTAAGCATCATATTATCTACAATATCCATATTGCCCACAAGTCCCATACCGAGCCTATCCTCGGGGACAAAGGAAAGGCGAACGCCAAGGTCCCTTATCTGCAGGGGAGTTTTATCGCGCAGATTATCCGCGGAGCCTGTTTTGGGGTTATTATAAATAATTTCACCGCTGTCAATATGCTGAAGTCCGGCGATAGCCTCTAATAGCTCGCGCTGACCGCTTCCCGCAATTCCCGCAATTCCCAAAATCTCACCCGAACGGGCGGTAAAGGAAACATTATCAAGGACGCTTACGCCCTCGCGGTCTTTGCAGCTTATATTATTTACAACAAGTCTGTCCTGCGGATTTTGAGGCTCGGTGCGCTCAATATTAAGCTCAATTTTTTTACCCACCATCATTTCGGTAAGCTCCGCTTCATTGGTCTTGGCGGTTTCAACCGTACCGATATACTCGCCCTTGCGAAGTACAGCCACACGGTCCGAAAGTGAGAGAACCTCATGAAGCTTGTGGGTTATAATGATTATAGCCTTTCCGTCCTCCCGCATTCTGCGTAGAACATCAAAAAGCTTCTGGGTTTCCTGGGGGGTAAGCACCGCTGTCGGCTCATCAAGAATAAGAATATCCGCTCCGCGGTAAAGCACCTTTATGATTTCAACCGTCTGTTTTTCGGAAACCGACATTTCGTAGATTTTTTTATCGGGATTAATATCAAAACCGTATTTCTCGCTTATTTCGGCAACCTTGGCGCTCACCTTTTTAATATCGTAATTACCCTGCTCCTTAAGACCGAGCACCGCATTTTCAGCCGCGGAAAAAACATCAATCAGCTTGAAATGCTGGTGAATCATTCCGATTTTATATTTAAACGCGTCCTTAGGGGAACGGATAACCGCCTCCTCGCCGTTTATAAAAATCTGCCCTTCGTCGGGATAATAAATACCCGAAATCATATTCATAAGGGTGGTTTTACCGCTGCCGTTTTCACCTAAAAGCGACAAAATTTCTCCGCCGTAAACAGACAGACAGACATTGTTGTTAGCAACAACATTTCCAAAGCGCTTGGTTATGCCGCGCAATTCAATCGCCGCACTGCCCACACATATCACACCTTTCTTAAGTCTCAATCTTCAAAACAGAATATCCGCGGATACCCTCTTTTCAGGATTGAGTTTTTATATTCTTCAAAAGCATTCAAGGCGGAGCGCGAAACGCTCCGCCCGAATATAAATTTTTAAATTATTCGCTGATACCGTCGATATACTTAATATCAAAGTAAGGAGCGGATCTAAAGGTTGACTCCGCGAATGTGCCGTCCTTTACAGCCTCGCTGTCGGGTACGAAGTCGCCGTTGTCAACAATGTCCGCGGTGTAGCTGTCAAGCTTTTTACCGTCTACGGTGAAGGTGTCGGTATCAAATACCTTTATTTCGCCGTTCATAAGCTTCTGCTTAACTTCGTCAAGCTTTTCCTGTGTGCCTGCGGCGGCAACCTTGGTGTTAAGCTCGGTAAGAGCTACATAACCCTCTGCCATAGTTCCGCAGTAATCGGACTCGATTGTGCCGCCCTCAAGAGCTGCATTTATAATCTTCTTGAAGTAGGGAGCCCAGTCAATCTTTGAAGAAATCAAAGCGGTGTTCGGTCCCATAGAGATGGTGCTGATGTTGTAAGCAACATTCGGAACGCCCTTCTCTTCGCAGGCCTTCGGAGCGCCTTCAGAGTCGGCGTGCTGGCTGATAAGAACACAGCCGGAGTTTATAAGGTTAAGAGCAGCCTCTTTTTCCTTAGCAATATCAAACCAAGAGTTGGTGTAGGTAACCTTCATTGTAGCGGTTTCGCAAACAGAACGGGCGCCGAGGAAGAAGGATGTCATACCCGAAACAACCTCCGCGTAGTTGAAAGCGCCGACATAACCGATTACAGCCTTATCTTCAGTAATGGTGCCGTTATCGATCATTTCTTTGAGCTTCATACCGGCGGCAACGCCTGCAAGGTAACGGCCCTCGTAAATTGAAGCGAAAGCATTGTGGAAGTTTGCAACCTTAGCGGTCTGAGCCTTTGTTCCAGTAGCGTGGCAGAACTGAACATCAGGATACTCCTGAGCCGCCTGAAGCATGAAGCTTTCGTGACCGAAGGAGTCTGCAAAGATTACATTGCAGCCGTTGTCCGCAAGCTCTGCAGCTGCTTCATAGCAAGCGTTGCTCTCTTCAATGTTGGTCTTGATGAGAACCTGATCGTCTTTAAGACCGAGCTCAGCCTGGGCAGCCTTTAACGCCTGTATAAAGTTGTTGTCATAGGTAGAGTTTTCATCGTGAAGACAAATGAGACCGATTTTGAAGTTTGCCTTTTCAACCTTCTCGATTTTAGCAGGTACAGTCTTCTCAACCTCATCGATTGTTGCAACCTTGGCTTCATTCTTGCCGTCGGAGCTTGTGTCCTTGCTGCCGCAGCCTGCAAAAGCAAAGAGCATTGCAAGACACAGAAGCATTGCTGTGATTTTTTTCATAATTTTTCTTCCTCCAAAAAAATTTATGATAAGCGGAATTACCGCATATCTCCTTATTGCTTGCGGAAAATTATTTTTCCGTCCTCCATGCTGTCTATAATAGCTAGGGATTCAACCCTAATGCCGTCTGCTCTAAGCTCGTCCCCGCCGTGCTGGAAACCCTTTTCGATAGCACATACGGCACCCGCGGAAGAAGCGCCTGCCTGAGCGACAATATCAAGAAGCCCTTTAAGCGCCTTGCCGTTTGCGAGAAAATCGTCCACAATAAGTACATTATCCTTATCGCTTAAATAATCGCTTTCAACAACAACGGTATAATCCGTACCGTGGGTATATGAATGAACGACGGTTTTATACACATCGCCCGAAACATTGCTTGTCTTATGCTTTTTAGCGAAAACAACGGGGATATGCATTGCCGCTCCCGCCGCAAAGGCTATCGGAATACCGGAGGTTTCGATAGTAAGTATTTTTGTGACCCTCTCATTCCCGAAAAGTCTTGCTATCTCCCTGCCCATTTCCATAATAAAGTCAGCGTCGATCTGATGATTCAAAAAAGAGCCGACCTTTAAAATGTTGCCGGGCAGTACCTTACCCTCTTTAAGTATCTTTTCCTCCAAAGCTACCATCTATTACAGTACTCCTTTATTAAAAAAGCAGACCTATGCCTATAAGTCTGCCGATTAAAGCTTGTCCGAAAGCCAATAGTCGCAGCTTAGTGGCGTGCGGTAGAAACATTTGGGCCATACATCCAAACCTATACTGGCAATTATTAAATAATATAATGTTATCGTATCACATTACCCCGTTAAAGTCAACAAAATAGAATTTTCTTTTTAAAAATTTGTTCATATTTACAATTTGGTTTGCTCAAAATTTCGCAAATTGTCGAAAAACAACAATAATGCAATTTAGATGTTAGATTTTAGATGTTAGAAAAAGAAAATATTATAATTATAACAGGCGGGTGCAATCACCCGCCTTTTAATATCTAATGTCTAACTTCAAATCTCCGCAATACAGTCGGCGACATATATGCCCATCGCACCGGACTGGGAAAGCCCGCGGCAGATACCGCTTCCGTCGCCGATAATGTAAACGCCGTCGATAAGCTCGAACTTGCCGTTCATAAACTCGGGGCGGATTGAATAATATTTGCTTTCACAGCCGTAAAGCAGGGTATCGTCATTTGCGGTTCCCGGAGCTACGCGGTCCAGCGCGTAAATCGTCTCGATAATATTGGTGAGTATTCTGTGGGGAAGCACCAGCGAAATATCGCCCGCGGTGGCCTTCAAGGTAGGGATAACGGTGTTTTGAGAGAGCCTGTGGTCGTTAGTTCTTCTGCCGCGCACCAAATCGCCGAAGCGCTGAACGAGCACATTTCCGTTTCCTATCATATTAGCAAGGCGGGAAATGCTCTCGGCATACTCTGTAGGCTGATTAAAGGGCTCGGTAAAACGAATGCTCGAAAGAATGGCAAAGTTGCAGTTATCGGTCTTCTTGTCATTATCGGCAAAGGAGTGACCGTTAGCGGTTATGATGCCGTGGTTATTCTCGGCAGAGACAAGTCCTCCCTTATTAAAGCAGAACATACGGCAGCGGTCTTCAAAGGTCTTTGTTTTGTAAAGAATTTTCGGCTCGTAAATTCGGTCGGAAAATTCCTTCCAGATTATATCCTTCATCTCAACCCTTACGCCGATGTCAACATGGTTTGAACGCATGTGAACGCCGAAAGCGCGGCAAAAATCCGCAACAAAGTTAGCTCCGCCGCGTCCCGTGGCAATAATAATCTTCTTGGCTTCAATGGTTTCGCCGTTTGTGTAGTAAAGCATATATCCACCGTCGGTCTTCTCTACCCTTTCACAGTCGTAGAAAGCCAACATTTCCGTGCCGTCCTCTGCAAGGGCGCTGATAAGATTCTGCATTGTGATGAAGTTTTTATCCGTACCCAGGTGCTTTACATTCATATCAAGCAAACGCAGATTGTTTTGTAGGCATTTAAGCTTTAAGACTTCGTTGGATTTATAAACCTTAGGCTCGCCCGAGGTACAGTAGGTGTTTAAAATCTTGTCAACCTCGTCTATATATTTGTTAGCGGTGTCGTCGCCCAGCTCCTCGCCAAGCGTTCCGCCGTAGGCGGTACCGAGATTGAACTTACCGTCCGAAAAGGCGCCCGCTCCCGCATAGCCGCTTGTTATGGAGCAATGCTTACAGTGTACGCAGGTATTGTTTTTTCCGGCAGGGCAATGTCTGTTTTCAAGGGTATTTCCGCGCTCGGTGATTACAATTTTAATCTCCGGCATATTCCTGTGCAGACGGTAAGCCGCCATCAGGCCGCCTATTCCCCCGCCTATTATTGCAACATCGTATTTTTTCTGGGACATTTCATATCATCCTTTAAAAAATTTTACAGCGCAAGAAATCGGGCTGCGCTTTTCTTTCCGAAAGCACAGCCCCTACTGCCTTCATATTTTAAACTAAAAACTTCGTTTTGTCAACTGTTAATTTATGCTTTCGCCGTCGGCAACCTTTTTGACAAGTCTTAAAATTTTGTTAAGATCTGTAGAATTTACCTTGCCCATATCGATACCGTTAATTCTGTACTGATATTTGGTTTCGCTTGATTTTACGAAATCAACGGTAACAGCATCGCGGGATGGGTCGGAATATGTGAAGACAATCGACATCTCGGGTTCTCCGCTCACCTTATCAATCGTATAATCCGAGCAGGAAAGCCTTATACATTCTTCATAGAAGTTTTGGAAATTTTCGGCAACAAGCTTTTCGCCCTCATAGGTGATAACATATGGCTCCGCGGCGTTCTCGCTGTCATCGCAAACAATGTCAAAGTTGTAGGCTTTATCCGGCGTTTTAACCGCGAAATTCGACAATTCATTTATCGACTGCAGGCACACCCACGAGGCATAATAATCGGTAGTCTTGTAATCTATAAAGGAAATGTTAGCTAGCGTTACCTTTTTAATAAGTCTCGCACCGTCGTACCATACGGCGTAACCGCCGTCCTCCTGCTGTTTGAATAGGTAGGAAGCGGTAAAAGAGCCGATTTTTATTGTAGCGGTAAAGTCGGGGTTATCAAGACCCAGCTGTTTACGGGCAGAGGCAGAGTTATCAAAGGAATATGCGCCCGAAGACGCCGCGCCGTTTTTAAAGAAGCTGAATATTCCCGAAACATTATCGGCAATTCTCTTTGTGGGAGCAACAGTCATGTAAGCGGCATAATCAGAGAAAATCTTATCTTCATTTGGGGTTATAACCACCGCTTCGGGATAGTTTTTTCCGGTAATGGTTATTGTGTCAAAGGAGGTAAGCTCTCCCTCTTCGGTATATTCCGCCATAGCGTCGGTAACGGCAACGCCCGGAACCTCGCTTTTTTCAGCAAGCCCCAATGCGTCGAAGGTGAAATTTTCCATAATAGTGCTTTCGGTTACATATATCTTGTCATCCGTTGAAAGCTTAACATAAATTCCCGTACCGTCAGGAGACTCGCTTCCGATAAGTATGGAAAACTCCGAGCCGTCATTTTTCAAAACATCCGTTTTTATCTTAGGTGCCTCAAGACCGCACTCGGCGGCGGTTTTAGAGGTGATTTCTCTTGAAGCCGAAAGCAAAGCGGCATTGTCCGCGATTAAACGCACCGTTGATGAATCTATAAGCTCCTTGTCGTAGCCGTCAAGATACCATTTTATTTCGGTTTCCGAGCCCGATGAGTCCGAGGAATCGGTTTCTACAGTCTCTTCTATCGAATACAGCTTAAAGGTGCCGTTTTCGTTTGTAACGGTAACTGTTTTATAATTATCCGAATCATCATTGATTACTTTTATAGACTCAAGAGAAGCATTGGAGTCGTTCTCCTCCCGTTCGGGGATAAGCTTTATAACCGCAACCGTTGAGCCCGCAAGCACGGCAACTGCAAGAACAGCGGCAATAATTACGGGCAAAAGCTTTTTCTTCTGCCTTACGGCTGTTTTTTTATGCTCTGCCGGATCGGCAAAAACCGTTGAGCCTTCCTCCCTAGGCTCAGCGACAGTATCCGACTGCAAATTCTCCTGCTCAATATTCTCTTTTTCGGGAAAATCACTCATCACGCATTCTTTCTCCTAATAAAGATGTAAACACCTATAACAACACAGGCAATCGGGAATATGATCATAAAGACAGCCCTGATCACATTCAAGGAAGCGTCGTTTACGGAATCCGCATAGCTTTCGTTTGTTATGGTTTTTGAAATAAAGGAAATGCCTGTGTCCTCCGCACCGACCGCGCGTTCTGCCGCGGCAAGGGTTATATTCTTGTTTGAAACAGAGGATTGCTCGTTATAAGTAGAATCAATAAACTCTACGCTGCTGAAGGCAAAAACATAGCTTCTGATCTCATTGTTATCACTGTCATAGTTAAGAGTTTCCGACTGAATTACGGATGAATAGCTCTGCTTTGTGTATTCGTCCGCACCGGTCCAGTCGGCAGCGGTTCCGACAGGAGCCGCCACAACAGATTCGGGCGTGCTCATAAGCGAAGTTACGGTAATACGGCCCTCGGCTTCAAAAGCGGCGGTAATAGGCACATTATAGCCCGTAATACATAGATTCATTCCCTTTGTAATATCGTTGTCGCTGCTCGTGGGATATGTGCCAAGGGTCATCGGGTCATCGGGCATATAGTTCTGAGAATTGGTTTCAAACATTATACCTTCGCCCATGGCAATTCCCCATTCTCCAAGAAAATCGTAAAAATTCGTAAGATACGGAGCCGTTGCGTCGGCAAAGAAGATAAGACCCTTTCCGAGCTTTCCGTCGTTATCAAGGAATTCCGAAAGAGCGGCAAGCTCCGAACCTAAAAAGTCGGTAGTGGGGGCGGCTATAATAACCGCGTCGTACTCATTTGAAATACTGCCTATCATACTGTCGGAAATCTCGGTGATTTCGTAATTGTTATTCTTTAAAAGGGTCTGATAATCGGCTGTGTAATCATTTTTGGAATGACCCGTTATAAGCGCAACCTTTTTAATTTTATCGCTTGTAACATACGCAATCGCGCTTGTAACCGCCGTCTCAATATTATTGCCGGCTACCGTTTTTGTAGTGAAACCGTAAGAAGCATAGGTGGTATCCTCGTTTAGCTCGTATATATCCTCAAATTCCACAACCTTATAGTGTTCGCTTTCGTTTTTTTCGGCTGATACTATAATATCGCCGTAAGTGAGATCCTCACCGGAATATTTCGAGGAGATCTCGGTAAACTCCGTATCCTGAGTATCAACATAGCGAAGGTTGATTTTATCATTGTATGCGGAATATTTATCAAGCAGGGTGATGGTCTGCTTATAGTAATCGGTTGCATCGTCAGACACACTGTAAAGCTTTTGAGCGTAATAGCCCATATATCCGCCCACATACTCGTCCGGCGTGGCGCATACGGTTATATTAACCTCGGTTTCAAGGCTTTTGATATAATCGATATTTTCCTCACTCATTGAGTTTTCCTTCTCGGCGCTCATATCAAATTCCAATACGAAGCGCTTAGAAAGCGCGCCTACAAGGACATTAAGCAATATAATTCCTGCCAAAACCGCCGCCGTTATAGCGACAGAAAAGCTGCCCTTTCTTAAAAGCGCCTGATTTTTAAGCTTTTTAGGCTTTTTCTCTTTTTTTACCTTTTTGCCCTTTTTATCCGTTTCGGGAGCTGTATCGGCCGCCTTGTTTTCAGCCGCGTCAGCATTTTCCTCTGTTTCGGGTATTAAATTCTTGTTTTCTTCCATTTTGCTTTCCCTCCTTATGCCCATCTTCTCTTATCAAGCGAACGCACGCACAGGAAAAGGAAGGCGGCGCTGATGCTTACGAAATAAACTACATCCGATACCGAAAATATATTTGCTCCGAAGTTGTCAAACACATTAATAAACGCGGCCTTTTCAACAATATTAGCAAGCCATGTTACTTTTATCATACTCGCGAAGCTTGACATATAAAGAACAAGAATATTGATTACTAAGGTTAAAATAGCCGAAACCACCGAGCTTTCGGTAAGTGAGGATATAAACATACCGATGGAAATAAGAGCACTTCCCAAAAGGAGCATACCGAGCAGAGCGTAAATATACGACATTATGTTTACGCTGACATAGGACATAACAACTATTTCAAAAATAACCGTCGGTGCAAAGGCTATAGCCAAAAGCGCCAACGCCGCGAAAAACTTACCCATTACAATAGAAGTAAGGCTTACGGGGGCTGTAAGCAAAGCCTGATCTACCTTTTGACGCCTGTCCTCGCTCATAAGCCGCATGGTAATAACCGGCATGGTAAATACTATCACCGTTGCCATAGCCACTATAACCTCGGACACCTCGGGACTGCCAAAGGTGTAAATCATTGAAAAATATAATCCCAAAAAGAAATAGCATACCGCTAAAACAATAAATCCTATCGGTGTGGAAAAATACGACCGAAACTCTCTTTTAAATACCGCGCGCATTATTTCGCCTCCTCAGTGTCGTTTCCTGTCTTAACTGTAACTGTATTGCCGCCGTCAACTTCAATATTAACCTTCTCTTTTTGGGGTTCCTCATTAATTCCCAATAGGCGCTTTGCCTCGTCATTGTCCGCAGCCTCTGTAAGGCGAAGGAATATTTGCTCAAGTGATACCCTGTTACTTGTAAGGGATAAAAGTGTTCTGCCCCTTGCGGCCACACGCTTGAAG
>JAXJVI010000198.1:0-2167 GCA_036308615.1 Acutalibacteraceae bacterium
ATCCTGCTCTTTCCTCAAAGTTCTCCGAAATAAATTACCACCGCTCCTCGTATCGCTAAGCGATACTCGTGCGCTGAATCTTAACTAAAGCGCGGGAATAGAATTATTACAACAACATAAACAACATAATCCAACAACAATTGCGCGAGCAACGTACAGCGAAGCAGATCGTTCGAACGAATGTGAGATAAGAACACAGCTCGCGCTACGATGAAGAAACACCCCCCACGGAGAGCACGGATAAGCACGGAGAGATGTATGAAGCTCCTGCTCGCTGCGCTCACGAAATCTTATTAAATCTATTTTATCCACGCCTATCCTGCTCTTTCCTCAAAGTTCTCCGAAATAAATTACCACCGCTCCTCGTATCGCTTAAAGCGATACTCGTGCGCTGAATCTTAACTAAAGCGCGGGAATAGAATTATTACAACAACATAAACAACATAAACCAACAACTGTTGCGCGAGCAACGTACGGCGAAGCAGATCGTTCGACTGAGAAGAGATAAGGACTTCGAGGTGCTCAAAGGATTATTATTTGACGACAATAGAGACAACTTGCGGGGCAATCAACTTCCTGCCCCGCTCAAGGAATGACACGGCGTCGCCGTGAGTGAAACAAAGATAAGATAAAGATGTGCCCTAGATATAATTAGAGATGTACGCTTATCTTCCCGTTATGAACCCGTCAAGAACCCGTAACCGCCTGCATACGGGCAGTTGGTCTAGTGGACGCTTCGCTAATGTGTTAGTGTAGGGTGTAGAGTGTAAAGTGTAGGGTATAGGGTGTAGGGTGTAAAGGCGGGGACTACTCGGCATGTACGCCGAGAACTGGACAGGCGGCGGGAGGGCGACTTCGTCGCAGTTTAGAGGACGCGGCGGAGCCGCTACTGTTTAGGGTTAGAGGCGGGAGAGGTGAGAGGCGAGGGACTATAGCCGAACTAGTAGCGCTAGCCGTACTAGGAAGCGAGAGCAAGACAGATTGGTGGGAACGGCAATACCGGATGTACCGGAGTGACTGGACGGGAACGGAGGGGAACTCGCGGGGATAGCCGCGAGCACTAAACAGCCAACGGCGATGGCAAATATTAACAAACAGCACTTTTTGTTGGCGGGGAGTTGAGTCGGAGTTCGCTCGGTCATCTCTCGCTCGTCGGTCGGTAAAATAGGGGAAGGTAAAGAGAAAATAAAGAGAAGAGAAATCTTAATTTTAGGTATTGTTTGATGAACGGCGCAAGCGCCTACTGTTTAGAGGTGAGAGGAAAGGAAGTGTAAAGTGTAGGGTGTAGAGCGTAAGGTGTAGGGTGTAGAGCGATCAAGAAAAAAAAACAAGTGTCAACAAGTATATTTCTTTAAAAAAAAAATGAAATTTTAGATAATTTGTTTGCGTAATCCATTTTTTTTTACTACTTTTGCACCGTCTTTGTGATACTAACTTAGACATTTCCCACTTATTTGAAATTTATTACACATTTATTTATGCAATACGATATGCAGAAACTCGGGCGTATGACGCTCGAACAGTTGACTGAAATTGCAGGACAATTCGGCATTAAAGTACGCCGAAACGCTTCGCTGCAATCTATTATTTACGATATTTTGGATGCTCAGGCAGACCGACGCGGCGCAGAAGTGCAAGCAAAAGAAGATGCCAAACAAGCCAAAAGCGAAGAGAAGAAACGCAACAAACGTGCACGCATTCAGGCTGCACCAACCAAAGTAAACACGGATAATCTGAAGAGTAACCGCGTATTGGCCACTGTAGGTAGCGAGAAAGAAACCCTCGACCTAATGAAAGAGGAGCAAGCTAAACAGCCACAGCCAAAGAAAGAGGGGATGAGTTTAGAGGACGGCAGCAGAGCTGCCTACAGTTTAGAGGACGCGCCAGGGGCGCTACAGGACGGCAGCAAAGCGGCCTACAGTTTAGAGGACGCGGCAAAGCCGCTACAGGACGGCAGCAAGGCTGCCTACAGTTTAGAGGATAAGGGCGGTGAAGGAGCACCCCCAAAATCAGTAGATTTTTCGGGGACCCCGCAGGTGAAAGGCGAAGAAACGGTGAAGAACGGTGAAGCGGTGAAAGGCGAAGAAGCAAAGAAGAAAAAACGTGGAAGACCTAAGAAAGAGGGGAAGAGTTTAGAGGACGGCAGCAGAGCTGCCTACAGTTTAGA
>JAXJVI010000199.1:0-4119 GCA_036308615.1 Acutalibacteraceae bacterium
CCGCCGCGGTTTTCCCTTATAAGCCTTAAAAAACGCAGAAATTCCGAATTGAGGCGGCAAAACTCATCAAAAACAGGCTTAAGCTCGGCTTTAACAGGCGGCTTTTTAAGCTCGCTTAGCTTAAAGCAGATTAAATTAAATCGGTTGGTGATTTCGGTAAGGTACTCCCTTGTGTGGAGAGAGGCGGAGCGGTAAAACTTATCGTTTCCGATCATTAAGGACGGGTGAATAGCGCCTATTACGCTCCAAAAATACATCTGGTTGTATATGCAGATAAAGTGGTAGCCGCCGATAGGCGAAAAACGCACAGTTATAAGCCCTCTTGACTCGTTTTGTACCCCGAAAATCGCGTTTATGTATCTCTGCTCATAAATGTAGTGAAAAATCGTCTGCTGTAAATAGGGGTAGCCGCCAAAGCCCTCGTACTTCATTCGCTCAAGCAGGTTTATAAGCCTTCGGTTTTCCGAAAAAAGCAGCTGCGGCTTTGCCGGAAGCCTAAACGCGTCCTCGCTTTTATAGAGGGCGCTTATTTTTTTAAAGCTTTGGAGTAAATTTTCAAGCTCCTTAGTAAAATAGGGCTGCATCACCGCGGCGGTAGAGCCCTTAAGCTTTAAAAGGGTTTCAATGTGTCCCACAGTGTTTGCCGACCAAAATTCTACCGCTTTTCGCATATCCGCCGGCAAGCAGGCGTCTTTACAGTTTATATAGTTCATATTTTCCCACACTCCCTACAATATCTTATTCGCCGTACTATTTAATTATTTGTTAAAAAAGCTTTCTTACTGTTGATATTTTCCTTTGGATTAAGTATAATAAAATAGATATATTGTTAAATAATGATGGGAGGCAATGGTTTTGGATTGCAAGCAGTTTTTTAAACAGATCAACGGCAAAAAAATAGCCATGTGCGGCATAGGAGTAAGCAACACCCCGCTTATTATGAATTTTTTAAGCAAGGGTGCAACCGTTTACGCCTGCGACCGCAGAACCCGTGCGCAGATAGGTGCGGCGGCGGACGAAATCGAGGCGGCGGGAGCGGAATTGAGACTGGGCGAAGGCTACCTTGATAATTTGGAGGTTGATATTATTTTCCGTACGCCGGGTATGAACTTTAATCTGCCCGAGCTTGAGGCGGCGCGCAAAAAGGGCATCGCCGTGACAAGCGAGATGGAGGTGTTTTTCGACCTCTGCCCCGCGACCATTTTTGCGGTGACGGGCTCGGACGGCAAGACCACCACAACCACCCTTATTGCGAAAATGCTTGAGGCTGAGGGGAAAACCGTCCACTTAGGCGGCAATATCGGAAAGCCCTTACTTCCCGAAATTGAAAATATAAAGCCTGAGGATTATGTTGTAGCCGAGCTTTCCTCTTTTCAGCTTATCTCTATGAGAAAGAGCCCCGATGTTGCGGTAGTCACCAATGTCGCCCCCAATCACCTTGATATTCACAAGGATATGGACGAATATGTCGAGGCAAAAAAGAATATTTTACTCCACCAAAACGCCTTTTCAAGGACGGTTTTAAACCGTGATAACGATATAACCCGCGAGTTCAGGAAATATGTACGCGGTCAGTCCCTCTCCTTTAGTATGGAACGCCCCCTTAAAAACGGCGCGTGGCTGGATACCGACGGGGTTATCCATATGGCGTACCGCGGAATTGACGCGCCTATTATGCACAGGAGCGAAATCGCTGTCTTGGGCGACCACAATGTTGAAAATTACCTTGCCGCTATTGCCGCAGTTTGGGGCTATGTGGGCGTAGATACAATTAAAAAGGTAGCCCACGAGTTTAAGGGCGTTGAGCACAGGATTGAGCCTGTGAGAGAGCTTGACGGGGTTAAGTATTATAATGATTCGATAGGCACAAGTCCCACAAGGACTATTGCGTGCCTTAAAGCCTTTGACCAAAAGGTAATGCTTATCGCGGGCGGTTATGACAAGCACATTCCCTTTGAGCCGATGGTGCCTTATATTATAGATAAGGTTAAAAGGCTTTATCTTTGCGGAGCTACGGCGGAAAAGATTGAAAAATGCGTCCGTGCCGACAAGGCTTATAAGGGCGAGCCCGAAATTATAAGGGTTGCCGACATTGCCGAGGCGGTCGCCGCCGCACATAAGGACGCTAAATCGGGGGATATTGTAACCTTGAGCCCCGCCTGCGCAAGCTTTGACGCTTTCCCCAATTTCGTGGCAAGAGGCAATTATTTTAAGGAACTGGTAAATAAGCTGTAATGGATATAAAGCAAATTTTGTTTTCTCTCTCCGAAAGGGACGCTATAGGCATAGTCACCGATGCGAGTGTATACGCTAAGGAAATTTTAAGCGAATACGCCGAGGTTAAAAGTATCGGCAATTTAAGCGTTTTAGGTTTTATTAAGGGTAAAAGCGACTACACGGTACTGCTGGACGCACATATAGACCAGATTGGTATGATAGTGACCGATGTTGACGGCGAGGGCTTTTTAACCGTCTCAAATTCGGGGGGAATTGATATCAGAGCACTTCCCGCAAGAGCGGTCACGGTTCACGGCAAGGAAAAAATCCCCGCCGTATTTTGCAGTACGCCGCCCCACCTTGCAAAGGGGGAGAGCGAGTACACCGATATTTCGGAAATAAAGCTTGATACGGGGTTAGGCGAAAAGGCAAAGGAGATTGTTTCTGTCGGGGATTATGTTACATTTTCCGCCGCTCCGACCTCACTTTCAGGTGATTTGGTAACGGGTCGCTCCTTTGACGACCGCTCGGGGGTCGCCTGCCTATTGGAGGTGGCAAAGCGGATTTCAAACAAGGAACTGCCGGTAAGCGTCGCGATTCTTTTAAGCGACGGGGAGGAGCTTGGTATGCGCGGGGCAACAACCGCCGCCTTTAACATAAAAGCCGATGAGGCGATAGCCGTTGATGTAAGCTTCGGTGACGGTATAGGAATTAGTGAGACCGAGTGCGGAAAGCTTTCCGAGGGCGCTATGATAGGCGTTTCCCCCGTGCTTTGCCACGCCCTGTCGGACAGGCTTATAAATACGGCAGAGCAAAACGGCATTAAATATCAGCTTGAGGCTATGGGCGGCAAAACGGGTACTAACGCCGATGTTATCTCGGTTTCCCGCGGAGGGGTTAAGACCTGCACGGTTTCAATCCCCCTTAGAAATATGCACACCGAGGCTGAGACCCTAAGCCTTCAGGACCTTAATTCGGTCTGCGACCTGCTGGAAAAATACATTTTGTCAGGGGGTCTTTTTAATGCTTGATATTTTAAGGGAGCTTACCGCCCTTGACGGCGTTTCGGGCGAGGAAGACGCGGTAAGGGAATATATAATTTCTAAAATAAAAGACCATTGCGAGTACAAAATAGACCCGCTGGGCAGTATTATCGCCTTTAAAAAGGGCAAAAACCGCTCGGTCAAAAGGCTTATGGTTGACGCTCATATGGACGAGGTGGGACTGATTATCACCTCGGTCACCTCGGACGGATTTTTAAGCTTTTCGGCGGTGGGCGGAATAGATACCGCAGTGCTTATGTTCCGCCGAGTGAGAATAGGTATTATAAACGGCGTTATCACGGGCAAGCCGATACATCTTATTTCGGCAGAGGAACGCAAAAAGCTCCCGAAGCCCGAGAGCCTTTATATAGACATCGGCGCATCCTCTAAGGAGGAGGCGTTAAGCCTTGTCCGTATAGGCGACCGTGCCGTTATCTGCGGCGAATATACCGAATTCGGCAATAAAATAAAGGCTAAAGCCATTGATGACCGCGCGGGCTGTGCGATACTGATTTCACTTTTGACTAAGGACAGCGACTATGATTTCTATGCAACCTTTTCGGTTGAAGAAGAGGTGGGATTAAGAGGCGCTAAGGCGGTGGCCTTTACGGTAGAGCCTGATTCTGCAATAGTCCTTGAGGCTACTACCGCCGCTGATATTGCGGGGGTTGAGGCCTCAAAAAGGGTCTGCCTTTTAGGCGAGGGCCCCGCTGTTTCCTTTATGGACAGGGCGACTGTATATGACCGAGATTATTACAATGCGGCATTGAAAAGCGGAATAAAATGTCAGCCAAAGGCGGCGGTCGCAGGGGGCAATAACTCGGGTGCCGTGCATTTAAGCCGCGGGGGAGTAAGAACC
>JAXJVI010000200.1:0-3677 GCA_036308615.1 Acutalibacteraceae bacterium
AAACATCTCTACAAACCCCGATTTGTCTCTTAAAAAGCAACCAAGCTCGGCAAAAGCTTTATTTTCCTGCTTTTGCCGAGCTTGTTTGTTTTTATTGCCTAATTAATCTGCCATCAATTATTAATCAAGACCGATATAGGAAATCGGGTTAACGCGGTTTCCGTTTACCATTACCTCAAAATGCAGGTGGTTGCCTGTGGAGGCTCCCGTACTGCCGACATAAGCGATAACATCGCCCTGTGATACCGTCTGACCCTTGTTTACGAAAAGCGCGCTTGCGTGGGCATATCTTGTGCTAAGGCCGTTTGAATGCTGTATAATAATATTGTAGCCGTAATCCTTGTCATATCCCGAAGATGTAACCTTGCCGTCCGCTGCCGCGTAAATAGGCTTGCCCTTATTGGCGGCAAGATCCATTCCCTTATGACCTCTTCCGTCACCGTAATAGGCACTTACGGTAAAGCTGCCCCTTTTAAGGGGACAGATGAAGCCTGCGCTGCGTTCGGCGGAGCGCTGTGCCGCGCTTGCGGTGGTTTTTGCCGTGCCTACGGTTGTAACCTCGGTCACGGGCTCCTTTATAACCTCATTTGAAAGCTCGGTACGGGAAATCTCCTCACCGTTTACCGTTTCAACGCTTTCGGTTTTGCGGGAAATTCCGTTTTGTCCCGCGGTAGTAACCTCGGAATAGCCTATTAGCTGTTCCGCGGTCTTAACAGTCTTTTTTGAAAAGGCTATCTCAATATCCGTGGTGATAACCGATACGGTCTTTACGCCGATGCTTTGAACCGCCGCCTCAAGCTTGTCGGAATCCGAAATTTCGGACTTCAAATAATACCCGTTCCGTAGCGCCACCTCCTCTGTAAATTCCGAGGTATTCTCTGCCCCCTCTGTTTCAAAGGCAGTGCGGCGCTCCTCAAGAAGGCTGCTAAGCTCGGCGGTATCACCGCAGACTACACATTCCCCGTTTACAATAAGAGCGGTAGCCTCTGCAATATCATTTGTATTTTTGATAATCGCGTTTGCAAGGGTCATCGCGCTGTCCAGCCTGTCCGACACCGTAAGCGTCATTTTAAAGCCGGGGGTTTTAATCGCACTGTCGGCATTTTCGCTCTCGATATTTCTAAGCACTATGCTTTTTGCCGCGTCAAACACGCCCGCGTCTCTTACGGTGGCAATATCCGAGCCCTCATAATTAACCCTAAAGCCTAAGGTTATGCCCACCGACACAATGCTGACCCCGACAGCCAGCATACCGACAAGGCAAAGCGAGCCCGCCCTTACAAAAAGGCGGTTATTTTTAACAAACTCAAAAATAAGCTTGAAGATATTATAACGGGACAGCTTTTCTGTCAGGATTTCTTTACCGAAAAACTCCTTAAAGATAACGGTCACTCCTTAAAAAATTACATTTTGTAATCATTTCAACCGATATTATAACAAAAAGGTTACAAAATTGCAACCCTTTTTGTAATTTTTTTAAATTTTTATATTTTATACTGGTATTATAGGCGAATATGTAATATAATTAAGGCATTGACGGAAAGGAGATATTACAATGAAGGTAACCAATGATATATTGTATGTAGGCGTAAACGATCACAAAATTGATTTGTTTGAAGGTCAATACAAGGTTGAAAACGGTATGGCGTACAATTCCTACGCTATAATTGACGAAAAAATCGCGATTATGGACACGGTGGACGCCCGTTTTACCCACGAATGGCTTGATAATATTGAGTCGGCTTTAGGCGGCAGAAGGGCAGATTACCTTATAATCCAGCATATGGAGCCCGACCATTCGGCAAACATTTTAAACTTTATGAAGCTTAATCCCGACACAACGGTCGTCGCCACGGCTAAAGCCTTTAATATGATGGGGCAGTTCTTCGGCACGGATTTTGCCGATAACCGTATAGTGGTCGGCGAGGGGGATACCCTGTCCCTCGGCAAGCACACCCTTACCTTTGTAACCGCCCCTATGGTGCATTGGCCCGAGGTTATGGTTACATATGACAGCACGGACAAGGTGCTTTTCTCGGCTGACGGCTTCGGCAAGTTCGGGGCTAACGATGTAACCGAGGACTGGGCGGACGAGGCGCGCCGCTATTATATAGGTATAGTCGGCAAATACGGCGCTCAGGTACAGGCTCTGCTTAAAAAGGCGGCGGGACTTGATATTTCGGTAATCGCCCCTCTGCACGGACCTGTTTTAAAGGAAAATTTGGGTTATTACATTAACCTTTACAACATCTGGTCGTCCTACACACCCGAAACAGAGGGTATTGTTATCGCTTATACCTCGGTGTACGGCAATACCGCAAAGGCTGTGGACAAGCTTGCTTCGCTTTTAAAGGCAAAGGGCTGTCCCGAGGTAACAGTACACGACCTTGCCCGCTGTGATATGGCTAAAGCGGTGGAAAACGCCTTCCGTCACGGCAAGCTCGTGCTTGCTACCACCACCTACAACGCGGGAATCTTCCCCTTTATGCGGGAATTTATCGACCATCTGACCGAGCGCGGCTACCAAAACCGCACCGTTGCGTTTATGGAAAACGGCTCATGGGCGCCACAGGCTACAAAGGTTATGAAAAATATGCTTGCCGACTCTAAAAAGCTCACCCTTTTAGAGCCGACGGTTACCATTAAGTCCGCGCTAAGTGCCGAAAGCAACGAACAGCTTGAAGCGCTTGCAAACGAGCTTTGCAAGGACTATATCGCGCAGGACGCCGAAACCGCCGATAAGAACGATTTGACCGCTCTGTTTAACATCGGCTACGGTCTTTATGTCATCACCTCTAACGACGGCAAAAAGGATAACGGTCTTATCGTAAACACCGTAACGCAGGTTACAAACACACCCAACCGTATCGCCGTTACGATAAATAAGGAAAACTATTCCCACCATATAATAAAGCAGACGGGCATTATGAACATAAACTGCCTGTCGGTTGACGCACCCTTCAGCGTGTTCGAGAACTTCGGCTTTAAGAGCGGAAGAAATACCGACAAGTTTAAGCAAGAGGAACAGTTAAGAAGCGATAACGGCCTTATCTTCCTCAGAAGATATATTAACTCCTTTATGTCCCTTAAGGTAGAGCAGTACATCGACCTTGACACCCACGGTATGTTTATATGCAGCGTGACCGAAGCGAGGGTTATCTCCGACGCAGAGACTATGACCTACACCTATTATCAAAAGAATGTTAAGCCGAAGCCCGAAACCGAGGGCAAAAAAGGCTTTGTCTGCAAGATATGCGGCTATGTTTACGAGGGCGACACCCTGCCCGAGGATTTTGTATGCCCCCTTTGCAAGCACGGCGCGGCGGACTTTGAGCCGATAAGCTGATAAAACTCAAAACGGGGCTGTAAAAAAAATAAATCGGGGTTTGTAGAGGTACTTGAAATAGCTAAACCTCGGCTCCCTCTGACGAGGGAGCTGTCGAGCAAAGCGAGACTGAGGGAGAGAAAAGGTTGCGTTTTTATGCGATTTTATTTCTCTCCCTCCGTCTTTTTGCTTACGCAAAAAGCCACCTCCCTCGTCAGAGGGAGGCTCAAATTTATTCACCGCTTAAGCTTTTTGAACCACGCAGCTATCGCGTGGTTTTCGGATACAAAAAAGACCCGCTCAACCGAGCGGGTCTTGCTGTTTTTAAAGCATCATGGACATCCAGATGAGG
>JAXJVI010000201.1:0-7868 GCA_036308615.1 Acutalibacteraceae bacterium
CATAAAGCCTATGTGTTTAATAAGTTATATTATAAGACGATTTAACCTTGTTGTCAAGAGCAACCGAACGACAAAGGAAAAATTTATAATTTTTTTCAATTTTTTGTTAGATAGCTCTTGACAGAACAAAATTAAGGTGATATAATAATGCCTATAAAACCGATAGGTTTAATTGGGAGATGAATTTTTTTGATTTTCATATAACCCGAAACGCAATTATAAGTTTATTTTAATAAGGAGAGATAACCTATGAAAACCTATGACAGAATTACAGATTTAATCGGCGGAACACCTCTTTTGAAGCTTAACAATTACAGCAAGCTGAAGGAGCTTGACGCGACCGTCTACGGCAAGCTTGAATATTTCAATCCCGCGGGAAGCGTTAAGGACAGAATTGCCAAGGCTATGATTGATGACGCAGAGGCAAAGGGAGCATTGAAGCCTGATTCCGTAATCATTGAGCCGACCAGCGGCAACACGGGTATCGGACTTGCGGCGGTGGCGGCATCACGCGGATATAAAATTATCCTTACCATGCCCGAGACTATGAGTGTTGAACGCCGTAATCTTTTGAAGGCTTACGGTGCGGAGCTTGTGCTTACCGATGGCGCAAAGGGTATGAAGGGCGCTATTGCCAAGGCGCAGGAGCTTGCCGCCGAAACCCCGAACAGCTTTGTTCCGAGCCAGTTCACAAACGCTGCTAACCCCACGGCACACCGCAATACCACAGGCCCCGAAATCTGGGAGGATACCGACGGTAAGGTAGATATCTTTGTAGCCGGCGTTGGCACAGGCGGTACCGTTTCGGGCGTCGGTGAATACTTAAAGAGCAAAAACCCCAATGTTAAGGTTGTCGCGGTAGAACCGGCAGGCTCTCCCGTGCTTTCCAAGGGTACACCCGGTCCCCATAAGATTCAGGGAATCGGCGCGGGCTTTGTACCTGATACGCTTGACACCGAGGTTTATGATGAAATCATTACCGTAGAAAACGAGGACGCCTTTGAAACGGGAAGAACCCTTGCGAGAAAGGAAGGCTTGCTTGTGGGTATTTCCTCGGGTGCTGCTGTATGGGCTGCGACCGAGCTTGCTAAGCGTCCCGAAAACAAGGGTAAGATTATTGTTGCGCTTCTTCCCGATACCGGCGAGCGCTATCTCTCTACCCCTATGTTCGCTGAATAATGTAAAAAAATAAACGGGGAATTTATGATGAATTTTATAATGTCAAGCAGGATAAAAAATGAAATCATAAACGCCGAAGAAACCCGCCGTTTCCTCGGCAGCCTCGTTGTGTCTGAAAATTCTTGCTGTCTGTGCTGTTCAAACGACACAGGCGGCTTGCTCTGCGCATAAAAGCAGAAATATTTTTAAGTAAAAGCTCCGCCTGTTCTTACAGCTTTCCGACTTTGGCAAGCAAAGAAAACAGGCGGAGCTTTTCGTGCTTTTTAGAAATGACGGGCGGCTTAAATCTCTGTGGGCAGAGGTTTGAAAACCGGTTCGTAACAAAATTTTAAAATCAAAAAAATTCAGGAGGATAATGTTATGTCAAGCTATAAGAATATTGAATCCGCTCTTATTCACGGCGGAATTTACGGAGATAAACAAACAGGCGCGGCTTTGTCTGCCGCCGAAAAGCTGATTGCCAAAGGCATAAAGGGCAATATCGTAATCATTCTGCCCGATCGCGGAGACCGTTATTTCAGTAAACATTTGTATGAATAAAAAGGGGAAGCAGAGGTACTTGCTTCTGCTTCCTCAAATTTTATATTATATAATCATTCATATACCGCTCTTTTTGCCGATCGAGTATATCCTGTAGGGTGATACCGTCAAGGTATTCGTTTATTACGCGATAGAGTCCCTGCCAAAGGGGCAATGTCGGACATTCGCCGCTGCGTTCACATTCAATCGGATCTTGATTAATACAATCAACGGGTGCAAGGCTTCCCTCGGTCAAACGAAGGATTTCGCCTACCGTGTATTTATCGGGAGTTTTTGACAGCTTATATCCCCCCTGTGAGCCTCGGGTGGTTTTCAGAATGTCGGATTTATTGAATATGGGAATGATTTGCTCTAAATATTTTTTAGAGATATTTTGACGGTCTGCAATATCCTTAAGAGCGACATAGCCGCAGTTCTGATGCTCCGCTAAATCAATCAGCATTCGCAGAGCATATCTGCCCTTTGTTGAAATTTTCATTCGTTTTCACCTCTTGTTTATCATAACTCTATAATAACATATATTTAGTAGGTTTTCAAGTAGGGAAGTGTTATAGGTTTAACCTATTACTGAGTATATTTATAGGATATTGGACAAACGGGCGGCAAAGGCGCTATAATATACACAAAGAAAACAATAAACAAAATAATGAAAATAAGAAAGAGGTAATTACAGTGAGCAATTATAAATTTGAAACCTTACAACTTCATGTAGGACAGGAACAGCCCGATCCCGCAACCGATTCAAGGGCAGTACCGATTTATCAGACGACTTCCTATGTATTCAAGAATTCCGCCCATGCGGCGGCGCGCTTCGGTCTGGCAGACGCGGGCAACATTTACGGCAGACTTACAAACTCCACACAGGATGTTTTGGAAAAGCGGGTTGCCGCTCTTGAAGGCGGCGTTGCGGCTTTGGCTTTGGCTTCCGGTGCGGCTGCCGTGACATACACCATTGAGGCACTGGCTCAGGCAGGCGATCATATCGTGGCGCAGAAGACCATCTACGGCGGTAGCTACAATCTGCTTGCTCATACATTAGCTCAGTACGGCATTAAAACCACATTTGTGGATATACATAATCCCGCAGAGGTGGAGGCCGCCATTCAGCCCAACACCAAGGCAATCTATCTTGAAACCCTCGGAAACCCCAACAGCGATATTCCCGACATTGACGCAATTTCCGAGCTTGCCCACAAGCACGGACTTCCCGTCGTAATCGATAACACCTTCGGTACTCCGTATCTCATTCGCCCGATTGAGCACGGCGCGGACATTGTTATTCATTCCGCTACAAAGTTCCTCGGCGGACACGGCACAACCCTCGGTGGAATTATCGTGGATTCGGGTAAGTTTGATTGGAAGGCTTCGGGTAAGTACGCACCTATTGCGGCTCCGAACCCCAGCTATCACGGCGTATCCTTTGTGGACGCGGTAGGCCCCGCGGCATTTGTTACCTATATCCGCGCTATACTTTTAAGAGATACCGGCGCTACCATTTCGCCCTTCAACGCTTTCCTGCTGCTTCAGGGTGTTGAGACGCTTTCCCTGCGCCTTGACCGTCACGCGGAGAATACAAAGAAGGTTGTTGAATTTCTTGCAAACCACCCGCAGGTGGAAAAGGTCAATCATCCGTCTCTGCCGGATCATCCGCAGAATGCGCTCTACAAGAAATATTTCCCCAACGGCGGCGCTTCGATTTTCACCTTTGAGATCAAGGGCGGCAAAGAGGAGGCTCACAAATTCATTGATAATTTGGAGATTTTCTCATTGCTTGCCAATGTTGCCGATGTGAAATCGCTTGTCATTCACCCCGCAACCACAACCCATTCACAGCTTACTGCCGAAGAGCTTCTGGATCAGGGAATCAAGCCGAACACGATTCGCCTGTCTATCGGTACGGAGCATATAGACGATATCATCGCCGATTTGGAGAAAGGCTTTGCAGCCGTCAGATAATGCGTGACTCCTATTGGCTGTAAAAAACAAATCGAGGTTTGTCCGTTTAAAGTCAAACAAGCTCGGCAAAAGCATTATTTTCGCGCTTTTGCCGAGCTTGTGTTTTTATTTCCTCTCAATTAATGTGACTTTTAAGATTTCACCATTACTTATTATTTGCCAAAAATTCCGAATGCGCGGACGAGAGAGCGGATGAGAGAAGAGTGAATAGTGAAGAGGTAAGAAGTAAAAATCCCGAACGCTTACGCATTCGGGATTTTTGGCGGAGATGGAGAGATTCGAACTCTCGAACTCGTTTCCGAGTTACACGATTTCCAATCGTGCGCCCTCGACCGGACTAGGCGACATCTCCGAATAGGTCGATTAACTGCCGCTTATGACGGCAACAATCATTATACATTGTATTGCCGAAAAAATCAAGTGTTTTTTTACTTTATTTTCAAATAGCTTGGGTTCTAAAATAATGCCACTTACGGTGGGCGGGTAAATACACTCTATTAACGCGCTCAGGAGGCTATTTTTCCTCAATCAATCTGTCCTTTTGGATACTGTGCTTTTTGCGCACCCGAAATCTCTCTAAATCAATAGCTTTTTTGAAAAGGAATCTGTTAAAACAAAAAAGCCCCGATGAGTACAGACAAAAATCTGAAACTCATCGGGTTTATTTATATCCGCACATTCGATTGTTTTCACTGTTTGTTCTAAAATAAACGGTGACAATTTTTGTTTTAATACTTTTCGGGTAAAATAAATAAAAACTCGGAGGTAAATGTCATGAAAGGAAAATTATTAACACAGGAAATTATATTCGATTTCAAAGAACATTTGATTTTAGAGGAAAGGAGTGCGGCGACGGTTGAAAAGTATATACGGGATGTAAGGTCTTTTTCGGCTTTTGCAAGGGGTGCGGAGGTCACAAAAGAAGTTGTGATTGAATATAAAAAGCATTTGCAGGAAAAATACGCCGTGCGGAGCGTGAATTCTATGCTGGCGAGCATAAACGGCTTATTTGCTTTTCTCGGTTGGCAAGATTTGAAAGTTAAGTCAATCAAACTGCAACAGCAGATTTACTGTCCCGAGGAAAAGGAGCTTACCAAAGCGGAATATACTCGTCTAATACGCACCGCTAAGCAAAAAGGAAATGAGAGGTTAAACCTTGTTATTCAAACAATATGTGGTACGGGGATTCGTGTTAGTGAGCTGCAATTTATTACTGTCGAGGCAGTAGAAAAAGGCGAGGCGGTGGTTTCTCTTAAAGGAAAAACAAGGACGGTGTTTATCGTAAAAGAGCTGCAAAAAAAGCTGCTCCGCTATATAGCAGAGCAAGGGATAAAAAGCGGTATGATTTTTATAACAAGAACCGGAAAGCCTTTAAGCCGCACAAATATCTGGCGGGAGATGAAAGCCCTGTGCGAACAAGCCGATGTCAACCCCAATAAAGTGTTTCCGCATAATCTCCGCCACCTGTTCGCTCGTGTGTTTTACGGTATCGAAAAGGACATTGCAAAGCTTGCAGATATTTTAGGTCACAGCAGTATAAACACAACACGGATTTATATCATTTCCACCGGCACAGAGCACCGCCGCAGAATGGAAAATATGCGGCTCGTTATATAAAAAATCCGCCGTAAAAACAGCGGTTGCAACATAATATGCATTATGTAATTAAAAGAAAATTCACGGTTTACATATATATTAAATATTATCACAGCCTTAATCCGATTTCAATGTTTTTTTGAAAAAAAGTATAATTTTTGGGAATAAACAGAAAAAAAGACAAAATTAGCTAAGCCTTTTTACTTGATTTTGTAAAAAAGGCTTAGCTTTTTGTATCTTTGACGCTTTTCTTTGGCTCTAATAATATTCTCCGAGAGTAAAAACGCGGATTTTTCTCTCCCGCAGTCTCGCTGCGCTCGACAGCCGCTGACGGCGGAGGTCCCCTCTGTCACTTCGTGCCATCTCCCCACACTGTGGGGAGTCATCCTCGTCATAAGGAGCGGGAGCCTAAGACGGAGATTTAATTACATAATGCATATTATGTATATAGTTTTTTAAAAGGGGGCGGCATTATTGGAGGAAGTGAAAAAGAAAAAAACGGTAAAGGTCTTGATAATTATACTTTCCGTTCTGCTTGCCATCAGCCTTACCTCGCTTGTCGGTATATTGCTTTTCAAGCGCTTTGCCCCTTCAAAACCTGCCTCTGTTACGGTGTCGGACAATATTATTACCCACGAAAAAGAAGATCCGAATATTTCCTCTGCTCCCGAAAGCTCTCAAGGCGGTGAAGAGACCTCCGAGCCCGCTTCATCGGGTGCGTCTAATGTGAGCGGGAGCGGCAGAAAAGCTCTGTATTTACATAGCCGCGTCACGGGTGACAATAAGCCCTTTAAAGTCACCAATATGTTCCCCGGCGACAGCGAAACCGAGTATTACTGCGTCCGTGTTTCCCACAAGGGGGATGTGGTTCTCCGTTTTCGCGCAGATGTCCGCCCCGGTTATGAAAAGCTTGCCGAGGTGCTCCGTTGCCGCATTACTTTGCCCGAAAACGGAAAAGTCCTTTATGACGGACTGATGCAGGATATGCCCAAATCGCTTGATCACGCGCTCAATACCGATAAAAGCACGGTAAGCGAGGCAAATTACGAAATCACCGCTTATCTTGATACAAGCGTCGGCAACGAATACCAAAATCTCAGCCTTATCGCCGACTTTAACTGGTGGGTGGAGGAGACAGATAATCTCGAACCGCCCAAAACAGGTGACGAAACAAAGCCTATACTTTGGATCTGCCTTGCGGTTATTGCATTGTTAATCCTTATTCTGCTTTGGAAGAAGATTACAAAGGAGGAAAAACAAGGTGGCAGATAAAAGCAAAACCGAGCAAAAGCTTACAAGGGGCATTATCACAGCAATAATTTTAGCCGTCTGCCTTTGTATCACCACCTTTGCCCTTGTGTGGGAGACCGTTTCGGTCGAAAATAATCTGTTTCATACAGGCACGGTAAAAATAAACCTGAATGACGGCAAGCCGGTTATAGAAGAACACGAATTTCTGTTTGAACCCGGTATGACGGTTAAAAAGGACTTTTTTATCGAAAACCAAAGCACATGGGATGTCTACTATAAGCTTTATTTCGATAATGTAAACGGCGGTCTTGCGGATGTGCTTAAAATCACCGTAAAAGACGGAGAAAAAACGCTATATCAAGGCACGGCGGAAAATTTAAAGCGCAATGCCGTTGCGGCGGCGGACGATGTGTTGAAAATCGGCGAGCGGCGGGAATTAACCGTTTATTTCCACTTCCCCGAGGAAGCGGGCAACAGCGCGCAGAATTTAACCTTGACATTTGATATGTGCGCCGACGCAGTTCATACCAAGAATAACCCGAATAAGTTGTTTGACTAAGGAGAGCAATTATGAAAAAGGTATTAAACATAATAAAAAACATATTTGTCTGGCTTATGGTGGCATTGGCGGTCTGTATGATGATTTTCACGGTCGTTTCGGTGAACACCTTTGACCGCTCCGACCGCAGTCTGTTCGGCTTCAAGGCGTTCATAGTCCTGTCGGATTCAATGAGTAAGACCGATTTTGACGCGGGCGATTTGGTGCTTGTGAAAGAGGTTGATCCTTCAACCTTAAAGGAGGGGGACATAATCGCCTACACCTCGCAGAACACCTCAAACTACGGCGAGACCGTAACCCATAAAATAAGAAAGCTCACCACCGACGCCAACGGCGAACCCGGCTTTATCACCTACGGTACCACGACCGATACCGACGACGAGACCGTGGTTACATATCCTTATGTTTTGGGCAAATACAAAACCAATATCCCGAAGGTCGGCAGATTCTTTATGTTTTTGAAGACCACGCCCGGGTATATTGTGTGTATTTTAATTCCCTTCCTTTTGCTTATTTTAATTCAGGGGCTTAACTGCATTAAGCTCTTCCGCCGCTATAAGCTTGAACAGATGGCGGAAATGAAGGAGGAGCGGGCAAAGATAGAGGAGGAGCGCGCCGAAAGTCAAAAAATGATGGCGGAGCTGTTAGCGCTAAAGGCACAGCTTGCCGAAAAGGAAAATCAAAACAATGACAGCGAGATGAACACCGCGGAAAATGGAACAGACGGGAATTTATGATGTTTTGATTGCGCTGTTTATCGGCGTAATGCTCTTCCTGCTCATACTTC
>JAXJVI010000202.1:0-9242 GCA_036308615.1 Acutalibacteraceae bacterium
AAACCTAAGTATCCCCCAGTCACGGCAAGCCGTGCCAGCCCCCTTTAGGCAAGGGGGCCTATTTGCCCCTCCCCTACGGCGGTTTAATTGACATTTTGTAGGGACAGGTGTCCTGTCCGTTTTGCTTATTTCTCTAAAAGACTGCGGTACGAGTCGCCGAAAAGCTCCTCCGCAAACCATACTCCGTTTACGGTAAAGCGTTTGCCGTTCAGGTAATTCAGTATTCCCGCGTCGGTATTAAAGGTGAATTTAAGGCTGTAGGAATAAAGCGCCTGCTTGTCAAAGCCAAGCTTTTTATCGGCGGCAAGCTTGCCGTACTTTCCGTCCCCTAAAAGTGGGTGCCCGACCGACGCCATATGCGCCCTAATCTGATGTGTGCGGCCCGTGAGCAGCTCGACCTCAATAAGCGAAAGACCGTTTTTGCTTTGGAGCACCGTGTATTTTGTTTTTACCGTGCGGGCGTCCTCGGTCTTGTGATTTTTTAGGAATACCTTGTTTTTGTCCTCATTCTTTTCTAAAAAGCCCTCTAAAAGGGCGGTTTTTTTCTCGGGTATGCCGTGTATAACAGCAAGGTATTTCTTTTCTATCTCGCGGTATTTGATCTTGTCGCAAAGAATTTTAAGCGCCTCGGCGTTTTTCGCGGCAATCACTATTCCGCCCGTGTTGCGGTCAATGCGGTTGGCAAGGGCGGGGCGAAAGCTGTTTTCCTTTTCGGGGTCGTACTCCCCTTTATCGTAGAGATAATGCTGAATTCTCGCAATCAGCGTGTCGTTGTATTCGTTTTTATCCGGGTGGACAAGCAGACCCTGTTTTTTGTCGGCAAGCAGTATATTTTCATCCTCGTATACAATATTAAGCTTTGCGGGGGCGGATAAAAAGTCGTATTTCGGCTGTTTTGAGACGAAAAACTCATCGTTTATGTAAGCGTCTACAGTATCGCCCTCATTAAGTCTGGTACTGATTTCCGCCCGCTTGCCGTTGACCTTTATGCGCTTTGTTCTTATATATTTGAACATAAGCGATGAGGGAAGAGCAGGGCAATTTTGGGTTATAAACTTATCAAGACGCTTATTGGCGTCATTTTTTGTCACGGCGAAGCTTTTCATTTGGTACTCCTTAAAGAATATGTCAAAATAGCTTGAAAGCAAAGTGAATTTATAATATAATAAAATAAATGTCTAAAGGGGGCGTAGGAAATGGGAAAGGGCGTACATGACGGTCACCGTGAAAGAGTGAAGCAGGAATTTTTGAAAAACGGCTTTAACGAAAATACACCGCCGCATAAAATGCTTGAGATGCTTTTATTTTACGGTATTGCGCGGAAGGATACCAATGAAATCGCGCACGACTTAATAAACCGCTTTGGCTCTGTTTCCGGTGTTTTTGAAGCTCCTGTGGAAGAGCTTGTAAAGGTGAACGGCGTAAGCCTTCACACCGCGTCACTTCTAAAGCTTATGATTCCTATAATCCGCTGTTATGTTGCCGAAAAGAACGAGAAAAAGATAAACTATTCCAATATTGACGATGTGTGTGACTTTTTGCTGCAACAGTATATCAGCTATACCAAGGAAGTATTTTCGGTTGTTTCCTTCAGCGGCAGCGGGCGTATGCTCGGTTTTGATGTTTTGGGCGAGGGCAATGTTTCCGAGGTTAATATCTCGATCAGAGAAGTGGTTGAAACCGTGCTTAAACGAAAGGCGGTATGCGTGGTCATAGCTCACAACCACCCGGACGGCGTGGCGGTTCCCAGCAGAGAGGATGTTGCGGTGACGCGCAATATAAAAAACGCGTTAAGCCACATAAATATAAAGCTGGTCGATCATATTGTGATCGGCGGCGACGATTATGTTTCATTGGCGCAAAGCCGGCTTTTCTGTGATATTTTTGATTAATCAGCGCGAGGTCTCGCGCTGATTTTCCGCCATACGGTAGCCGACGCCGTTTTCCGTGAACAGATACAGCGGACTATTGCTGTTCTGTTCTATTTTTTTGCGCAAATTTGTAATGTTAACCCTTAAAATTCCGTTTCCGCCCGAGGCACCGTCGCCCCATACCGATTTAATTATAAAACCGTAGGTAAGCACTCTGCCCGAATACCTGCAAAGCAGGGTTAATATTTTAAACTCGTTCTTTGTGAGATGAACCTCGTTTCCGTCAACCTTAACAGAGCGGCGGTCATATTCCACTCGCAGTCCGCCGTGCTCGTAGCCCTCAAGATTATCAAGCCCTAAAAGCTTTTCATACTGCTCTATTCGCCTTACAGCCGCCTTTATGCGGGAAAGCAGCTCGCCGGATAAAAAGGGCTTTCTTATATAATCGTCCGCACCTGCGTCGAGGGTTTCGGTTACGGCGCGTTCACTCCCGTTTTCGCAAACCGCAATTATGGGGAAAGAGCCGCGTTCCCGCAGTTTTTTTACGGTTCTTATGCCGTCGTGCAGGGGAAACGCGGGGTCTATAATAACAATATCAGGCGCGTTAATGGAAACGAGGGTGAAGCATTCGCTGAAGTTAGAGGCCGTCACCGTCTCGTACCCTGCGGCGGAAAGCAGATTTTTAATTAGCCTTGCACTCTGCTTATCAGAGTCGGCGATAATAATTCTGCGCTTCAAGCTGACTTACCTCCGTTTCTTGCGGTTGATTATTCGTCCTCTTTTTCGGCGCGCTCCGCAACCGATTCGGGTGAATAATAGTTTTCCTCGTATATGAAATCGCGTATTTCGCTTTTTGCGGCATTAAGGTCATACACATAATGCCAAACGCCACCTATAATCTTTCCCGAGGAGGAAATATTCTCGTTGGGAATACTTAACTGTTCAATCTCGGGTGAGAAGGCAACAGCCCATGTGCCGAGAGCTATAATATCGTTTGCCGTAAGGGAGGTTTGGCACTCGCCTATAATCATTTCGGCAACCTTGGGAAGCTTTAACGGATTCATTGTCTTAACCGCGGCAAACATAGCCGTAAGCACTTCCTTTTGACGGTTTCCGCGCATAATATCGCTGTCGGTATGGCGTATTCTGGCGTAGCAGACCGCCTGAGCGCCGTTTAAGAGCTGAGTGCCCGCACTTGTGATATTGGGGCAGTCAAAGCCTAAGGATTGCATTTCCGGAAAAATGACATTGTTTAGCTCAACCCTTTCTTTTTCGTCAACATCTACCGTCACGCCGCCGATGTAGTCAATAACCCTTGAAAGCCCATAAAAGTTCATTGTGACATAATCTTCAATTTCAAGGCCGAAGTTTTGATTGAGGGTCTTTACCGCAAGCTGGGACTTGCCGTAAGCGTAGGCGTGGGTGAGCTTGTCCTTGGAATGGTCGTCAATCGCCACATATGTATCCCTCGCGATAGAGGTAAGCTTGAGCTTTTTGTGCTTTTTATCGATTGTAAGAACAACTATCGCGTCGCTCCTGCCCGAATCGTTATCCGCTCGTGAATCTATTCCTAAAAGAGCAATGTTCTGCACGCCGTCATAATCCGAGGTTTCAATGCCTAAATCATTTTGGTCGAGGGGAGTACGGTCTATTCCCGACAGAATTTTGTAGGCATAGCCGTAAAGAGCACCTATCGCCGCAATAAGAACGCAGATAACTATTATAAGCGCATTGCGAAGAGTGCGGGCTTTGCTTCTTTTTTTCTTGCCGTTATTTGAGCGGCGGGGCTTTGAGCTTGAAGAAATATCCTCATATTTTTGTGTGGGAATTTTTTTCGACGAGCTGGAATATAAATCTATATTATCGTCCTCATCATCGTAATTATAATTTAATTCAAAATCCTCGTATTTCATAATTTACTGTCCTTGATTTTAATTTTTACACAGAAAAAACAAACCGCCTTTATGGCGGCGGAAAATACAAAGCAATCTGTCCCGCACTGCCGTAATGCGCTTAAGATAACCTGCGTAAAGCAGGTGGGTGCCGGCTATACGGTTTCGCGCTCCCTTCTTCCGAACTCGGCACAGCCGCGGGAGGTCTGCAAGCCCGCCGCATAAGCTTTGGCCCCTGATTAAAAGGTTGTAGGGTTATATAAGACGCGGTCCGCGAACAGCGCAGGACATAGGTTTAGGTTCGACTCTCGTCAGCCTACTGATTGTCGATTTCAAAAAAGTCTTCAAGTCTTTCAACGAAGGCGTCGGCTACCGTCTCGTATTCGTCGTCATCCTCGATTTCGTAATAGTACTCGTCGCCGTCTTCCTCGCCGACCTTTACTATTACAAGCTCGCCGCTGTCATTAAGCTGATCCTGCGGATTGTCATATATAGGAAGCATAGCGAGATAACGCCCCATATCGGTTTCAATGGCGTCAAGCACCTCGAAGGTGTATTCCTTTCCGTCATCGTCCGAAAGGGTGACTATATCGGGATTGTAATCGTCTTTATTCTTAATTTCGTCCATAACCTACCTCCGAAAAGAAGTCTTTACTATATTGTACCCCTAAACCTAATTTAAGTCAATGGTAAAAAGGTGTAAATTTATATTTTTTGCGATTTATCCCTGTGCGTCTCGTAATCAATAACCTTTTTAAACTGGGTTTCGTACAACAGGCGGTATTTTTCGCTTGTGTCAATTAACTGTGAGTGGGTTCCCGTCTCGGTGATTTCTCCGTTTTCCACGACCATAATTTTATCTGCGGCGATAACGGTGGAAAGTCGGTGGGCTATTACAATACTTGTACGGTTTTGCATAACCGCGTTAAGAGCCGACTGTATAAGGCTTTCCGAAATAGAATCAAGGGAGGAGGTCGCCTCGTCAAGAATAAGTATTTTCGGATTTTTAAGTACAACCCTAGCTATTGATACGCGTTGCTTTTCGCCTCCCGAAAGCTTAAGTCCGCGGTTGCCCACAACCGTGTCAAATTTGTTGGGGAGCTTCATAATAAAGTCATAGATATTTGCCGTCTTGCAGGCGTTTTCTATTTCCTCCCTTGTGGCAGAGGGCTTTGCATAAAGCAGATTGTCGAGAATGGTACCGTTAAAGAGGTATGTGTCCTGGGTTACGATACCTATATTTGTGCGAAGATAGGCAAGGTCAAAATCTCGGACATCGGTACCCGCTACCTTTACACAGCCCTCGCTTACATCGTAAAGCCTCGGTATCATACCTATAATGGTTGATTTTCCCGCTCCCGAAGTGCCTACAATCGCGTACATTTTGCCCTTCGGCACAAAAAAGCTTATTCCTTTTAAAATTTCGTGACCCGCTTCGTATGAGAAATGAACATCACAAAACTCGACTGTGCTCTCCTTAAGGGGCGGCATTACGGGATTTTCGGGATTTTCAATATCGCACTTGCGGTCGAAATATTCAAAAATTCTGGTAAACAGGGCAAGGGAACGCACAAAGTCAACCTGCAAATCCAGCAGCTGTCTTACAGGCTGATAAAGCCTGTTTACAAGCGCCACCACCACCGAAATATCACCGACGGTAAGCCCTGAATCAAGACCACCTATTATCAGAAACCCGCCTACAAAGTAAATCATAAGGGGAGCTATCTGAATAAACATACCGAGGAATACATGAAACCAACTGCCCGCCCGCTGTTCCTTAATTGTAATGTCGGTTGCCTCGCTGTTGATTTTACGGAATTTTTCGTATTCGGTTTTTTCTTTTGTAAAGAGCTTTACAAGCATTGAGCCGCTGACCGAAAGGGTTTCGTCAACCTGCTGGTTCAACTCGTCCTGCTTTGCCTGAGCTTCGCTAACAAGCTGCCAGCGCTTTTTGCCCACCGCCTTTGTCGGAAGTATAAGAAGCGGCAGAACAATAAGCCCAACAATAGCAAGCCGCCAATCGGTGTAAAAAAGATAGAAAACGCAGGTTGCTACCGTAAGCACATTGCTTAAGGTTGAGGTCAGCATTACCGATATTACCGAGCTTACGCCGTTTATATCGCTGTTCATACGGGTGATTATATCGCCCTGCTTTTCGTTTGTGAAAAAGGAGTGGGGCATATGCTGCAGATGGTCGTACATCTGATTTCGCATATCGTATATAATTTTTTGCGAAATCCAGGAGTTTATGTACTGCTCAAGCACGCTTATTATCTGCGCCGCCGCAAGCACAACGAAGGCAAGCACCACAAGCTGTGCCAATATTTTAATCTCTCGGCTGTCGCTTATTATAGCGTCGACAATCTTTCCCGTGATGATTGAGGGAAACAGTCCCAGCACCGCCGAAATTAATATTGCGACAAACACCGCAATAAACTGCCATTTGTAGGGCTTTAGGTAGCCGAGTATCCTCATTAACAGCTTTTTTGTAACCCGAGGACGGCTTTCCTTTTCCTCTTCGGTTAAATATCCGCGGGGCCCTCCGCCGATGTGCATAGGCCCTCTCATTCCGGCGGGCGGCGGCATCATAGGTCTCATTTATATTCTCCGTTCTTGAAATTAATATGTACATATTATATTTTAACACATTTTTGAAAGTTTGCCATATTTTTTAATAAACTGTTAATTTGCATAAAAGTTATTAAGATTTTAAAACTTTTTTGAAAAAATACTTGACAAATCTAATTTAATAGGTTATAATAAAGCCAGACAAAAGGAAAGGAGTTAAGGAAAATGAAGGAAGCAACTCCACCGGCAAGTTGTCAAAATAAAATGAAAGCGGTGAGTCCGATGAAGTAAGAAGCTGTAAACCAAAAGTGTTATACATAACGGTGAAACCAATGTATTAAGTTTATAACTCCCTAAAAGGGATAAAAATATTAAAAACCTTAACAGGAGATTTATTATGATTGTGAGAAAAGTCGCTATCAAATAAATTATAAAAGGTGGTTCCAATGTACAATTCAATTTAGCGCTCAGTTAAATTGCATTCTTAAAATCAGATATTAAATTGGCTTTGCAATTCAAAGTAAGTTCGACATTTTCAATTAATATTAAAATATCACCGAATTATCGGTCAACGAATTAAGATTTAATTTTGAGCAAAGGAAAAAACTGAATATGATAAAATTTTAGACAGCCGTAACGGAGGTGTTACGGCTGTTTTTTGTGCGGTTCTTTTCGTTTTTTACATCACTTTGAAATTTTCATGAATAATTTACGCTATTTCACTTTAACACGGTGCCCGCATTAATTTATTTGCTCAAATTCTGTCCATTCTGTGTTGGGGCTTTATTACAAATCAGCTAAGGGTTGCATCTTTTACAGGGTGTATAGCCGTCGTTTATTGCGGCGTCACGCCCTTCAAAGATAATCTTGTTTTCATCTTTCATAGTACCTACCGAGCCGCAGGTTGACTTGTGAAAAATATGTGTATTCAAATTGCCTATGTATTCGACTTTTGTGCTTTCCGAGGAGGAATTTTGCTCTTTAGAGACGGAAGAATCTTGCTCGGGTGAGGCAGGCTTTACCTCATCGGCGGATATGGTTTGCGGCATACTCTGCGAATTACCGCCCTGACGGTAGCCGTTTACGGTATCGTCTGTCGGCATATTAATTGTTATTTGGGAATGGGTATTGTCGGTCATATCTGAACTGCTCGGAGCACAGCCACATAAACATAAAAGCACTAAAAATACACAAACAAGCTTTTTCATAACAACCTCGCTGCTTTTTTGTAAATTATATACCTCATTTAATTAAAAATCAATATTTTCGTAAGGATATAATTTAGATTAAACCTTGTCGGTTTTACTATCGCTGTGTTTTAATACGAATAACTTCTTCTTTTTCTGCAAAGAATAGCAGAAAAGGGAGGAATTTTTTATGCGTCCAAGCAATGAAGAATACGGAAAAATGGCGGAAAAACAGTCGCCGCCGTCACCCAAAATAAAGGATTTTGTCTGCGCCTATGTGATAGGCGGTCTTATCTGCGTGATAGGTCAGCTTTTAATGGAGTGGTACAACGCGCTCGGACTGCCCGAAAAGGTGGTAAAAATGGCTGTGCCGTCAACCATAGTTTTTATCGCCGCCCTGCTTACGGGCTTAAAGCTTTTCGACAAAATAGCAAAGCACGCGGGTGCGGGTACTTTAGTTCCGATAACCGGCTTTTCAAACGCGATTGTATCGCCCGCTATCGAATTTAAAAGCGAGGGTCAGGTGCTGGGTCTCGGTGCTAAAATGTTCACAATAGCAGGACCTGTGCTGGTGTTCGGCGTTACTGCCTCGGTTATTTACGGGCTGATCCTTTATGTAATCGGTCTGTTCTAGGAGGTATAATAATGAAAAGATTAGGCGAACGCACGATTGTTTTTGAGAACAAGCCGACGATATTAAGCTACGGCTCGGTTGTGGGCAAAAAGGAGCACGAGGGGCCCCTCTCAAAGGAGTTTGACGCTTATACAACCGACAGCTTTTTCGGCGAAAAGACCTTTGAAAAGGCGGAAAGCAAGCTTCAAAAGACCGCCGTACAGACCGCGCTCGACAAGGGAGGCTTTAAGGACAGCGATATTGATAACATTTTCGCGGGCGACCTTTTAAACCAGTGTATTGGCAGTTCTTTCGGGCTAAGGGAGTTCGGAATACCCTTTATCGGTCTTTACGGGGCTTGCTCTACAATGGCGCTCTCTACAGGTCTTGCCTCTATTTTTGTGGACAGCGGGGCAGCGGAAAAGGCGGTAGCCGTGACCTCGTCCCATTTCTGCTCGGCGGAGCGGCAGTACCGTTTTCCCCTTAACTACGGCTCACAGCGCACCCCCACCGCTCAATGGACGGTCACAGGCTCAGGCGCGCTTGTTTTGGGTCAGGGCGAGGGCAAACCCTATATCAATTCGGTGACCTTCGGCGAAATCGAGGATTACGGTATTAAGGATATAAACAATATGGGTGCGGCAATGGCACCCGCCGCAGCAAGCACCATAAAAAAGTTTTTTAGTGACACTGATACAAAACCCGAGGATTATGATGTGATTTACACGGGAGATTTAGGCTATGTGGGTACAAATCTGCTTTATGAACTGCTTGAGCGAGAGGGGATAGACATTAGATGCCGACACAGCGACTGCGGACTTATTATATTCGACCGTGAAAAGCAGGATGTCCACGCGGGCGGCTCGGGCTGCGGGTGCAGTGCGTCGGTGCTTTGCTCCTTTATTATGCACCGTTTTGAGGAGGGTCAATTTAAAAATATCCTGTTTATGTCAACGGGCGCGCTTATGTCGCCTACCTCCTCTTTTCAGGGGGAGAGCATACCCGGAATAGCGCATCTGCTTAATATCAGAAAAAATACAATGTAGGGCTGAGGTTTGCCCATCGTTTTAAAATTAATAACGGACAGTCGAGGACGCCTGTCCCTACAAAA
>JAXJVI010000203.1:0-4695 GCA_036308615.1 Acutalibacteraceae bacterium
ACCGCGTCGGCAAGTCCGCCACAGCGGGCGAAAATTCTGCCGTAGTAGGAGGCGTTGTCGAGTACGCCCTCCTCCATCTCCATAATTTCAAGGTCGCGGCTGTCAAACAGCGCCTGTAACTCCTCAAAGGTGATTACGCAGTCGATATAGGGGCGAACCTCCTCCTTTTGGAACTCCATCTTCTTCGCGGTGCAGGGCCCGATAAAGACGATTTTGGAATCGGGGTCGGTCTCCTTTATGTACTTAGCGATAGTTGCGGCAGGGGAAAGGTTGTGGGAAATGTTCTCCGCAAGCTCGGGGAACTGACCCTTTACATAGCTTACAAATGCTGGACAGCAGGAGCTGGTTAAAAAGCCCTTTTCGGCAAGCTCGCCCGACTCGGCATAGGCTACCATATCCGCACCCAGCGCCGCCTCAACTACCGAGTGGAAGCCGAGCGCCTTAATGCCCGTAATGACCTGACCGAGCTTTGCATATCTAAACTGGCTGGAAATAGAGGGTGCAATAACGGCGTAAACCTTTTCCTTATTTTTAAGCATCTCGATAGCGTCCAATATAAAAGACTTATCGGTTATAGCGCCGAAGGGGCACTGGTAAACGCAGGCGCCGCAGGAAATGCACTTATTATTGTCAATGCACGCCGCCTTGGTCTCGGTCATAGAAATCGCGCCGACCTTACAGGACTTAACGCAGGGACGCTTGAAGTCCATAATCGCGCTGTAGGGGCAAACCTTCGCGCACTGACCGCACTCAACGCACTTTGATTTATCAATGTGAGCCTTTTGCTGGCTGTCAAAGGTGATAGCCCCCCTGCGGCAGACATCCTCACAGCGGTGAGCCAAGCAGCCGCGGCATGCCTCGGTTACCTCGTAGCCGCCCATAGGACATTCGTCACAGGCTATCTCGATAACCTCAATAACATTGGGGTTTTCCTTATCGCCGCCCATTGCGATTTTGACGCGCTCGCCTAAAATAGCGCGCTCCTTGTAAACGCAGCAGCGCATTGTGGGCTCGTTGCCCGGGACTATGGTTTTAGGAATATCGAGCAAATGCTCGGTTAAGGTTCCGTTCCAGGCTTCGCGGGCAACCTCCCGCAGCACTTTGTATTTAAGATGTTGTACCTTAGTATCAAACTTTCTCACAGCTGTTTCTCCTCGTGCAAAATATGTCTAAAAATAGCTTACTTTTATTCTCTTGCCCATTTTTTTAAGGCAGTCGGACAGCTCGGTTACGAGCTGCATTTTAATGTTGAAATTAATCGGCAAATCGGGATTTTGATGAGCGGGGTTAACCGCCCTGCCGACAAAAAAGTTAATGTCGGTTGCTTCCTCGAAAAGCATACGGCATATTAAAGAAGCGCCGTCCCGTTTTACTCCCCAATGGGAATAGGATTCGTTATCCTTAAGATAGTCCTTAGCGTATTCAAGCACACGGCTTACGGTAATAACGCCCTCGGTTACCAAATCGACTCCCTCAAGCTCGGCTATCGGCGGAATATCCTTATCGATAAACTCAAGCTTAGGCTTAAGCGGCTTTCCTAAATAATTTGACGCTATTGTCGAGGTTGTACCGCCGCAGACGATATGCTTGCCCTCCTTTGAGAAGAAGAGGGACATCATCTTATCGCAGTCGTCACGATTAGAGGGCGGGCCGAACAGCAGATTCATAGGCTCGCGCCGCCTTATTCTTACAACGCAGGAGGTCGCGTCATCACCGGGCTTGCCGCCGTACAGGCGGTTGCACTCGTCGATTAAAATGGTTGAAAGGGTTTTCGCGGTATAGCCGACCGAATAAAAGGTCTTCATAAACTCGACTATATCCTTGCGCTCCCAGCCGAAGTTGTACTCGGTGCCTATTCCCGCGTGGGGACAGCCGTCGCTCATCATTACGAAAACATCGTCCTCGCGAAGCCGTATTCTCGACTGAAAGATTTTTTTGCCGTCGATGTTTACCTCGGTCCTCGGGTAGTCGTATTCCTCGCCCTCACGAAGCATAATTACAAGGGGGTTATCGTACTGGATAAGCTCCGCTTCGCCCGTTCCTATAAGCCGCATTATTGTAAAGGTGGAATACGCCACATGCCGCTCGGAGCATACGGGCAGGGTTGCGGCTATTGTGCTTACGCAGTCGGTAAGGCTGAGCCCCGCCGCAATCATAGTGGAAATTATTTTAGAGGTGAGGGTTGAGAGTATGCTCGCCTTAACACCGCTTCCGAGACCGTCCGCAAGCACGATAACGGTAGAGCCGTCCTCCTGCTCGATAACATCGACATGGTCGCCGCAAAGCTCCTCACCCTCGTGAAAAATACTGCGGTAGCCTATATCCGCGCAAAGGTTATTCATCGCTTATCGACTCCTTAAGCTTGGTAAGCGCTATCTTGGTTTCTGCCGCCGTCTCCCCCAAAAGGGAGGCGATTTCCTGGACGATTCGCATCTGCTTTTCCACAACCTTGTCGGCGGTTTCGACCGTCTGGCGGCTTAAATCTTCCTTCTTTTGCTTTTGCTCCTCTTCCTCGGAGACATCACGCAAAATGCAGATAAGCGCCTTGTATTCCTTGTCGGATACAATCGTCTGCTCGACATATTTATCGTACTCCGCAAGGTAAACCTTATTGTCCCTTATAGTCTTGCCGGTGCGCTGTACATCCATAAAGGGTTTGGGGTCAAGAATACGGATAATCGGCTCGCCCATAACATCGGACGCGCGGGGTATGTTCATTAATTTGAGCGCCGCGCGGTTTATCTGCTGAACCTCGTACTCCTCGTTCAGTACGACAATACCGTTGGGCGTGTTGTTGATAATATTATCCGAGAAGTTCTCCGCCCGCTCTTTAAGGAAGGGCAGACACATTGAAACCTCCGCCTTGCCCTGAATGATTGCAATCGCCTTTTCACGGCAGGTGTTATATCCGCAGGAGCCGCAGTTAAGCTCGTCTTCGGGCTTAAGCTTGCCCATTTTGCGAAGCGCGTCGGTTATTTCGGACTCGGCGGGCATTTGTGCCTTGCGGTCGATATATTCAAGATTTTTGCGAAGCGAAGAAAAATCGGGCTGGGCGACATCAAAGTCCTTTTTGCCCGCGTAGTTCGACACCGCCATATAATCCCTTACGGGCATACGGTGGTATTTTTCCATTACGGGGCCGCCGATACAGCTGCCCGCACAGGCGGACATCTCAATAAAGGCATGACTGATCCTGCCCTCCTCAATATCGTGGAGCGCCGCCTTGCAGTTTTCAACACCGTCAATCGCAAGATAGGTGTAGTCGGGAAGCCTGTTTGCTTCCATAGTCTTTAAAATACCGCCTGTGGTTGGGAAAAAGCGGGCCAAGCTTTCATCGTTTTTGTCAAGCTTTTGCTCTAAAACGATTCCCGCTTCGTTAAATAGGCGAGTAAGCTCCTCATATGTAAGCACCGCGTCGGTAATTCCCGCGTAATAGTCCGCCTCGTCTTTTTTTGCGACGCAGGGGCCGATAAATACGGTCTTAGCGTCAGGATGGCGGCGCTTGATGTCCTCGCAATGCGCCTGCATGGGGGACAAAACATCCGCTAAATAAGGCAGACAGGAGGGATAGTATTTTTGAATAAGCAGGTTAACCGAATGACAGCAGGAGGATATTACAATATCCCTATGCTCATTTTCGAGCAGTCTTTCGTACTCCCGCTTTACTATTGTAGCGCCAACAGCGGTTTCCTCCGCGTCGGCAAAGCCGAGCTTTTTAAGAGCGACTTTGAGTTCTTCAAAGCCCACCCCGTCATAATTCGCAATAAAGGAGGGGGCGACAGAGGCTATTACGGGCGCTCCCGAATTGATAAGCACCCTTACCTTCTCGGTTTCGTCCGCGATTTCCTTTGCGTTCTGCGGGCACACAACGAAGCACTGACCGCAGAGTATACATTCGTTTCCGACTATGTGCGCCTGATTGCCCGAGAATTTAATCGATTTAACGGGGCAATGGCGTATGCATTTATAACAGTTTTTACAGTTGGATTTTTTAAGCTTTAAAAACTCCGCCATACACAGTCAGTCCTTTTTATTAATATTGTATTTGGGAGGAGCAAAAGCCCCTCCCTTGTTTAAATTACTTAAATCTTGCGAGAATATTCTCCTCAAAAAAGCTTCTTGCGGTTTCGGGGGATACGGAATAAAGCTCGCCGTCAACGGTGACGCAAACGCCCTTTTGACAGTTGCCCATGCAGAAAGTACCGCCGAGCTCAACCTCTTCCTTTAAATTGTTTTCGGAAATAAGGTACTGAAGTTCCTCAACAACCTGTCTTGAGCCCTTAAGGTGGCAGGAGCTGCCTATACATACTGTTACTTTCATTTTATTTCCTCCCAAATTTTATATTATTCGTAATCTACAACATCAACCCAGGAAAGTAGGAATTCTCTTTCCTTTGCGTTGCCCTTAACGGACTGGGAAGCGGCAACGATGGGAAGCCATTTTTCAATGTACTGCTTAGCGGTATCGCTCTTCTTGCAGAAAAGCTCCATATACTTTTTAGCGCCTTCAATATTGCCTTCAAGCCAGAACAAAAGATATGTTCTTGCAACATCGGCGGAGGCGTTGCCCTGTGTGGCGTGAGACCAGTCGAGGATGTAAGGAACGCCGTCGTCGGTGATGATTATGTTAGAGGGGTTAAAGTCGCCGTGGCAAACCTTGTTGTGCTTGGGCATACCCTCAAGACGGGTGTGAAG
>JAXJVI010000204.1:0-3480 GCA_036308615.1 Acutalibacteraceae bacterium
CTGAACCCTACATGCTGTTTTCATTCAAATATTACAGAGGAAGCACGCGCTCCTGGATCTCCTGTGTCCTGCCCTGATTCCAGAACTGGGTGCCGATATATCCGCAGGTTCGGCGGGCAACATTCATCTTGTCCTGATCGGTATTTCCGCAGTTAGGACAGCACCATACAAGCTTACCGTCCTTATTTTCCTTAATTTCAATCTCACCGTCATAGCCGCAGTTGTGGCAGTAATCGCTCTTGGTGTTGAGCTCGGCATACATAATATTATCGTAAATAAACTGCATAACCGAAAGCACCGCTTCAAGATTGTTCTGCATATTAGGCACTTCAACATAGGAAATAGCGCCTCCGGGAGACAAAGCCTGGAACTTAGACTCAAGCGCCAGCTTATCAAATGCGTCGATATCCTCTGTGACATGGACATGATAGCTGTTGGTTATATAGTTCCTGTCGGTCACGCCCTTTATGGTGCCGAAACGCTTTTGCAGGGATTTTGCAAATTTATAAGTAGTGCTTTCAAGGGGAGTGCCGTAGAGCGAATAATCGATATTCTCCGCCGCCTTCCACTTAGCGGTGTATTCGTTAAGCTTTTTCATAATTTGGAGTCCGAATTCCTCGCCCTCGGGTTCGGTAAGCTTTTTGCCTATCATACTGTAAACACATTCCCAAAGTCCCGCGTAGCCGAGGGAAAGGGTGGAATATCCGCCGTGGAGATATTTGTCTATGGTCTCGCCCTTTTTAAGTCTTAAGAGCGCGCCGTACTGCCAAAGTATAGGAGCGGCGTCCGAAACGGTGCCCGTAAGGCGTTCGTGACGCGCCTGAAGCGCTCTGTGGCAAAGCTCCATACGGCTATCGAAAATCTCCCAGAATTTATCCATATCCTTTTCGGCGGAAAGACCTATATCCACAAGGTTTACGGTCACAACGCCCTGATTAAAGCGGCCGTAATACTTAGGTTTACCGTTTTCGTCCACATAGGGTGTTAAGAAGCTGCGGCAGCCCATACAGGTATAGCAATGACCTTCCCCGTTTTTATCAACCTTATTCTTAAGCATTACCTTTTCGGAAATGTAATCGGGCACTAAACGCTTTGCGGTGCATTTAGCGGCGAGCTTGGTTAAATACCAGTACTTACTGCCCTCGGTCACATTGTCCTCCTCAAGCACATAGATAAGCTTCGGGAAGGCAGGGGTAATCCAAACGCCCTTCTCATTTTTAACGCCCTGATAACGCTGTTTTAAAACCTCTTCTATAATCAGCGCTAAGTCGTTCTTCTCCTGCTCGTTCTTCGCCTCGTTAAGGTACATAAATACAGTTACAAACGGCGCCTGACCGTTTGTGGTCATAAGGGTTACAACCTGATACTGTATCATCTGAACGCCCTTTGAAATTTCCTTTAAAAGGCGTTTTTCGGTGATTTCCCTTACCTTTTCCTCGTCAAGCGAAGCACCGATGTCGCGGAACTCGTCGCATACGTCGGAGTATATCTTCTTGCGGCTTACATCTACAAAGGGAGCTAAGTGCGCAAGGCTTATGCTCTGACCGCCGTACTGGCAGGAAGCAACCTGTGCTATAATCTGGGTGGCGATGTTGCAGGCGGTGGAAAAGCTGTGGGGCTTTTCAATGAGGGTACCGCTTATAACGGTGCCGTTTTGGAGCATATCCTCAAGATTTACAAGGTCGCAGTTATGCATATGCTGTGCGAAATAATCCGCGTCGTGGAAATGGATAAGTCCCTGCTCGTGTGCCTCTACAATATCCGAATCAAGAAGTAAACGCTTTGTTATATCCTTGCTGACCTCGCCCGCCATATAGTCGCGCTGAACGCTGTTCACGGTGGGGTTTTTATTGGAGTTTTCCTGCTTTACTTCCTCATTATTACATTCGATAAGGCTTAAAATCTGCTCGTCTGTAGTGTTCGACTTTCTTACAAGCGCACGCTGATAGCGGTAGGTTATGTAACGGCGCGCCACACTGAAAGCACGCTGATTCATAATCTGGTCCTCTACCATATCTTGTATTTCCTCAACACCCAGCGACCTGTTGACATTCATTGCCGCGCTTTCGACATCCTCGGCAATACGCTTTATCTGAATGTCCGACATACGCTCGCTGGGAACAACGCTTTCGTTGGCTTTTTTAACCGCTATTTCAATTTTTTTAGCGTCAAAATCAACCTCTGCGCCGCTTCTTTTAATTATTTTCATCTTTTTTACCTCCCGCCGATATTTTGGTGTTCGGCTTCTAAAAAACACAATATCTTGTTAAAGCAGAATATATTATACCACAAATTCTTGAAATATCAAGTGTTTTTTTCAACAATTTAAAAAGATTTTTTCGTGCGTTTTACACATTTGGCTTAAAGCCCTCGCCTAAAATTTCGCCTGCCTCGGCTATAACTATAAAGGCGTTTTTATCGTTATCCCGCGCAAGACGGCATACGGCGGAAACCTCGTTGCGCCTTACGGTACACATAAGCATATTAAGCCGTCTTCCCGTGTAAGCGCCCGTAACCCCGATTACGGTTATCCCCCTTTTTACAAGCGACATAATCTCCCGCGACATCTCCGCCGATTTCTCGGTTATAATATAAATAATTTTGCCCTTGTCCGCCCCGTAAAGCATCATATCAATAACCCTTGACGAGGCATAAAGGGCTATAACCGAGTAAAGGGCGCTTTCAATATTTTTGTATGCGAATGCGGATACGGCTACCACCACCGCGTCGGCAAGCAGCATAAGCCTTCCCACCGTTATATGAGGAAATCGGCGGTTGATAAGCTTTGCTATAATGTCAACACCGCCCGTTGTGGCGCCCCTGAGCATAAATATACTTATACCAAGCCCCATTAAAAGCCCGCCGAAAACCGACGCCAATACAGGGTCTATAGTAACAGCGGGCAAAAACGCCTCGGTTATATCAAGTATTATTGAAATAATAACCGTGGAAACCGTGGTTTTTAAAATAAAAATTCCGCCGAGCTTTTTAAACCCTACTATCAGTATAGGTATGTTAAGCAAAAACATCACTGTGCCGATAGGGAGCATAAAAAGGTAATTAAGCACGGTTGCGATACCCGTAAGCCCGCCGGGTGAAATCTCGTTCGCCGAAAGAAAGAACAAAACCGCGACCGAATAAATAATTCCGCCGGCTATAAAGCTAAGTAAATCGGTTACCAAAACAACGCCTGATTTTTTATTCAAAATCCTCATCCTCAAAAACAGCTTTACACTTATTTTATCCGTTTATGAGAAAAATAAACCGATCTGCCGATTTAGGCGGGTTCGGATTTGTCAGTTCGCAGACTTTGACTTTAAACTCCTTTGTGTAATTCATTTTTTCATTTTGTTCGCTCTTTGAACAGTCCTTATTTACTATACAACTTTCCTTGGAAAGTAAAGCCCCAAAGACTAATGCCTTTGGGGCTTTGGCGTTCCCGAGAGGATTCGAACCTCCGACCTACCGCTTAGGAGAAGC
>JAXJVI010000205.1:0-5058 GCA_036308615.1 Acutalibacteraceae bacterium
ATGCGCCAGCCCCTGGAGGACGGAACCGTTACAATCTCCCGCGTGGCTGGAACCCTTACATACCCAAGCTCGGTAATGCTTGTCGCCGCTATGAACCCCTGCCCCTGCGGGTTTTACGGGCACCCCACAAAGGAGTGTATCTGCTCGCAGAATGCGGTCAGGAAATACCTTAACCGCATATCGGGACCTATGCTCGACCGAATAGACCTCCATGTAGAGGTGCCGCCGGTGAACTATGCGGAGTTAAGCTCCAACTCAAAGGAGGAAACCTCCGAGGAAATCAGGGAGCGGGTAAACAGAGCGAGGAAAATTCAGCAGGAACGCTACAGGGGCACATCGGTCACCTGCAATGCGCGGCTTACCCCCTCTATGCTCAAAAAGCACTGTATCTTAGACCCCGCCGCCTCAAGCTATCTACAGCAGTCCTTTGATAAATTAGGTATGTCCGCCCGCGCCTACGACCGAATTTTGAAGGTCGCAAGGACTGTCGCCGACCTTGAAGGCAGTGAAATTATAAAAAAACAGCATATTTTTTCAGCAATTTCCTTCAGAACACTTGACAGAAAGTACTGGATGGAGTAAAATAGTAGTGTTCCGCCAAGAATGCGGTGCAAAAATACCGCTTAAGGTATTTGGGGGCGTAGCTCATCTGGTAGAGCGCTACATTCGCATTGTAGAGGTAGTGAGTTCGAGTCTCATCGTCTCCACCAAAATGAAAATCCGTTCTCGAAAGAGGACGGATTTTCGTTTTGTATTATTCATCATTCATTATTCATTAAAACGAGAAAAAACACAAGCTCTGCAAAAGCACGGAAAAAGCTTTTGCAGAGCTTGTTTGCTTTTAGCGGACAAATCGGGGTTTGTAGAGGTAAAATGATAGCTGTTATAGCCTCCCTTGCCTAAAGGGAGGGGGACCGCGTTAGCGGTGGAGGGATATAATTTGGCTTCTACAAACCTAAATATCCCCCAGTCTCGCTACGCTCGACAGCCCCCGTGAGGCTTGGGGGCCTTTTATGCGCTAATCAAACACCTCTACAAACCCCGATTTTCCCTTTGTTTTTTCGTGAAAATTAACAAAAATATGCGAAAATACCAAAAATTCTTGAAAACCACGGAAAAATTTATTATAATTTATTATGTAGGATTATATTATAGGGGTTAATACTATAAATTATTAAACGGAGGGATTTTTTATGAAAATTTTTAAGCGCAAATTACTGCCGATTTTATTGACCTGTATGCTGCTTTTGGCGGCAGTACCCACGGCTATTTTCGCCGCGGCTGAACCGACTGTTGTTTCAAATGAGAAAGAGTTGATTGAAGCCGTTGATGCTGTCAAGCAAGGCGGCACGGGCGAAATTACCCTAGCCTCAAATATGGGCTTGCAAATTAACGATACTCTTAATATTGAGGGAAAGAGCGTTGTTTTGAACTTAAACGGCTCGCATATTAACACAGTAAACAAAACCGTTTTCAATGTAGTAAACGGCAATTTGACGATTAATGTCGGCGAGTCCGGCTCGATTCGTGTTGCGGGCGAAAACTACGAATCCGGCGACACTAAGGGTATGGGTATAATTTCAATTTCCGGTAAATCCTCAACCCTTACTATAAACGGCGGCAGCTATACCACCTCTGAGGAGGATAACGCTTTGGTTGTCTCTTCGGGAGCAAAGGCGGTTATAAGTGGTGCTTATGTGGGCGGCATCCTTAAGGCCGTCGGCACCGATGATGACCCCGCAGGCGAAATTGTAATAAACAGCGGCGTTTTTGATACCGATGTTTCGGCATTTGTTAAGGACAAATGGTGCGGTGAAGCAAACGGCTATTGGTATGTTCGCGAAAAGGAGTACAGCGACGAATTTACAAAGCTTTTCCCCAATAACAAGCTTGTTATCAACTCGGTTCCTCCCGCGAACGAAGACGAGCTATTCAATGTAGCATTAATCCTGGTTAATGAATATATGGAAAAATACGGGGTTTGGCTTTTCCCCGATCTCGACAGCTTTAATGACGATTATTCAAAGTGCGAGGTTGCATTTGTAGGGGCTGACGGATTAGAGGAAATTCACACTTTGGATTTGTTCTGGAATTACGATTCGGCAGCCTACGAAAAAGCCAAGGCTTTAATTGAGAATTTCCCCGAAGATATCGAATTTTTCAATGTGACCGATTTAGAGCTGATAAATTATTTTGTAAACAACGACCCCGATTCCGAGGACACGGTTGATTCTCTGGCTAATTATTCAAGCCAGTTAAAGGGTTATTTAAAGAACAGCAATTTCTCCTTTGATATCGATGTCGGTGAAGGGTTTGATGATGACTTTATCACCGAGAGAACGGGTATAGCAAAATTGACCTATAACGGAACGGTATATTATGTCAACCCGTTTTTGGGGGCGAAGGGCGAGCACGCCATATATGTCCCCGCCTCTACGGGCGACACGGCTGAGGAGCTCCTTGCCGCCGCGCAAAAACGCATTGACGATTATATAGGCGAAGGCAAGGTTAAAATAACCTTGGGTGAAATGACTGTAACCGAGTATTATAACGATGCGCTTGCGGAGTGTGACTCCGACCCCGACCTGATAGATTATGTTACAAGCCGTTTTGAAGAGGGCGGAGACCTGTATTTTATGAACAAAGCCGCGGGCGGTTATTTGTTCGATGTTAAAATCGGCGAAGAAACCTACCAATTCGTAGTTGTAAAAGACGATGCCAAGCTTGCGGTTCCCACCTATACATCTGTTGATTTAGGCACATTGGTTGAGGTTAAAACCGATTCTGCCGAAATTCCGCTGGATACTGCGGTAACGGTTGAAAAGCTTACCTCGGGCGAGGAATACAACAGAATTATAAAGGCCATAGGCACAGAGAACGGCGAGGTGTTTGAGATCACCCTGTATTCCGCCTCCCTTAATAAGTATATAACCAAGCTTGAAAGCGGCAAGTTTGAGGTTAAACTGCCCATTCCCGAAAAGCTCCAAAACAAAAACCTGATTGTTTACTATGTTGACTCCGCAAACAAGGTGACCGAGCACCAAGTGACCGTAAAGGACGGATATGCAAGCTTCACCACCGACCACTTCAGTATTTACACCTTAGCGGAAAAGGTAACGACCGCCACCGAGGAGCCTAAGCAGGAAGAAACAAAGCAGGAAGAGACGAAGAATACCGAAACCAAGACTGAAACCAATACCGAGCCCTTGCCGAAGGCGGGGGACAACAGCTCAATTACCCTTTTATTAGCTCTTGCGTTTGTAAGCGCCGCAACACTCTTCGGTACTAACAAGGTATTAAAGAAATCACGCAAAAGCTAAGTGGTAATTAAGGGGCTGTAAAAAACACAGCAACTTCAAAGGCGGATTAATTAAGGAAAAATTAAAACAAGCTCTGCAAAAGCACGAAAATTAAGCTTTTGCCGAGCTTGTTTGCTTTTTAAGAGACAAATCGGTGTTTGTAGGGATGTTTAATGTGCGTATAAAAGGCCCCCTTGTGTAAAGGGAGGGGGACCGCCGAACGGCGGTGGAGGGATACAATTTGGTTTCTACAGACCTAAATATCCCCCAGTCTCGCTACGCTCGACAGCCCCCTTTAGGCAAGGGGGCCTTATTATCAGCTAATCAAAGACCCCTACAAACCCCGACTTGTTTTTTTACAGCCCCTTTTTGTTTTTATTCCTCATTTTTCGGTGTGCGTTTTTCAATTTCCTCTTTAACAAGCACAAATAGCACCGCCGAAACGGGGACGCTTGTAAGGGCACCCAATATCCCGCCGATATTGCCGCCGACTAAGACCGCGCAAACCACTATAACCCCGGGCAGTCCCACGGATTTCCCGACCACCCTCGGGTAAATAAATGTCCCCTCGATTTGCTGAATCACAACAAAGAAAAGAACGAACAAAACCGCCTTTAAGGGGTCTGTTATCAGTATCAACAGGAAGCCCACAATAACCCCCACAGTAGCGCCGACTATAGGCACAAGGGAGGTAACGCAGATAAATATGGAAATCACCGCGGCGTTGGGGAAGCGGAAAATAGTCATACCTATATAAAACAGGGTGCCCAAAATCACCGATTCGGTAAGCTGACCCCCGATAAACTTTGAAAAATACTCATAGGCGGTGGAGGAAATGTGATAGACCGCCTTTGCCGCCTTTTTGGGTACAAACGCGTCTATCAGGCGGGTCATAAAACGACCTATGCGCTCCTTGCAGGCGAGAATATAGGCGGAAATCATAATGCTGAATACCGTCTTATAAACCCCCGAGGCAAAGGAGGTTGTGAAGTTCACCGCACTGCCGAAAATCGTCTGTGAATAGCTGACGACATAGTTCTTTATCGCGTTTGCCGCCGCCGTCCAGTCAATCTTTATATTGGGTATAAGATTTTGCGAGAGATTGAATTTTTCAAGCACATCTTCAATCCAGACCCGAGCCTCGGTCATAAAGGAGGGGAGCCTCTCGGCAAGGTAGATAAAGGTGTCGGCAATATCGGGGATTATAAAGGCGATAAGCAGTACTATCAAGCCGAAGGCTAAAAGGTAGGTAAGCGCCAGACACAGCGGGCGTTTTGCCACCTTAACAAAGCCCCTTTTGCTGTTGTCCATAAACCCAAAGACCTTGGTTTCAAGGGCGGTTAACAGCACATTAAGCACAAAGGCAATGCAAAGGGCGGTTATAACGGGGCTGAAAATCCCCAAAATATGACTTAATAAGGAAAACAGTCGGTCATAGTTCTGCGCGGCGGTAAAGATACAGGAGCCGAGCAGAATTATAAGCAGAATTTTTTTAACGGTTTTAGAATTTAATTCCATACAATTCACCGACTTAATTATATAGCATTTTAAAAGCTCTGTAAATTATTTCTTTGTAAATATTTTGTTAAGCAGTACGGTGACAAGGATAATTACCCCTATCACGATAAAAATGCTTACCATTCCCACCGCTAAATAGCGGAGATTTGTTATAAAATTCATAGGATTAAAGGTCATTTGATTTTCCCCCTACATAAAGAAGTTGAGTATCAGTCCGCCCGCTATTACCGAGGCTATCTGA
>JAXJVI010000206.1:0-9970 GCA_036308615.1 Acutalibacteraceae bacterium
CGGGGGGACTTCGCGGCGTTATCGGCGCGGGAACAAACCGTATGAACATATATACCGTGGGCAAGGCGTCCCAGGGTCTTGCGGCATATGTTAATTCCGTGTCGGAAAACGGCAGAATAGCCGTCGCATATGACAGCCGCATTAAAAGCGATCTTTTCGCAAAAACCGCCGCCTCGATTTTCGCGGCAAACGGCATCAAGGTTTATATTTACAAGGAGCTTATGCCCACGCCTATGCTCTCCTTTGCGGTGAGAAGGCTTAAGTGTGACGCGGGCGTGGTTGTAACCGCAAGCCATAACCCCGCTAAATACAACGGCTACAAGGCGTACGGGGCCGACGGCTGTCAGTTAGGTCTTGAAGCCGCCGATTATGTCCTTTCCATAATGAATAAGGTTGATATTTTCGACGATGTTAAGACGGTCGATTTCGATACTGCGGTAGCCGAAGGCAAAATCGAGTATATCGGCGACGATATTATTGAGGAATACTTAAACTGCGTGTTTGCCTGCAGAGTGGCTCCCGAGGCGGATGTTAAATCCTTAAATGTAATTTACACCCCCCTCCACGGCAGCGGCAACAAGCCCGTCAGAAGTATTTTAAAGAAAATCGGCGTTACTAATGTGACGGTAGTGCCCGAGCAGGAGCTGCCCGACGGCAACTTCCCCACTGCCCCCTATCCGAACCCCGAAATCCGTCAGGCGTTCGAGTGCGCTTTAAAGCTTGCGAACGAGATTAAGCCGGAGCTGCTGCTTGCAACCGACCCCGACTGCGACCGCGTGGGAATAGCGGTGCGTGACGGGGAGGAATATAAGCTTCTTTCGGGAAATGATGTCGGTGCTTTACTGCTTGATTTCGTGCTTGCGAGAAGAACCGAAAACGGCACTTTACCCAAAGACCCGATTGCGGTTAAAACCATAGTCACAACCGAGCTTTGCCGTAAAATCGCCGCAAGCTACGGCTGTGAGCTTGTTGATGTGCTCACCGGCTTTAAGTTTATCGGCGAGCAGATATCAATGCTTGAAGAAAAGGGCGAGGAAAACCGCTTTGTCTTCGGCTTTGAGGAGAGCTACGGCTACTTGGGCGGCACATATGTACGGGATAAGGACGCGGTTATCGCCTCAATGCTTATCTGCGAAATGGTTGCCTACTATAAGGCGCAGGGCAAAAGCCTTATAGAGGTGCTTGACGGTCTTTACAGTAAGTACGGCTATTACATCTGCGCTCAAAAGAGCTTTACCTGCGAGGGTGAAAGCGGTATGAAGCAGATTAAGGGTATGATGGAAGCCCTCAGAACAGATACCCCGAGCGAGATAAACGGTTCTAAGGTCGTTAAGTTTGACGATTACGAGACCTCCGTAAGCCGTGACCTTAAGAACGAGAGCGAGACAAAAATCACCCTTCCCCGCTCCAATGTGCTTTGCTTCTATATGGAGGACGGATGCTCATTAATCGCGCGTCCCTCGGGTACAGAGCCTAAAATTAAGCTTTATATCGGTGCGGTAGGTAAAACCTATTCCGAGGCAGAGGCTAATCTTGACGGTCTTACCCACAGCGGCACAAAGCTTTTAGGATTTTAAGGGGCAATAAATTCAGGCGGACTTTTCAAAAAGAGAAGTCCGCTTTAATCTTGCTAAATTATTACAACTGTGATATAATACTACATTATATATTTTATTTTTGCGGAGGAATATAATGTCTGCTAAAATTTTCAGCCTGTCCAACGGCGCAGAGGGCTTGTTTATTAAAAACGAGCGCTTTAACACAACCTCTGTTTCCTTTAATTTTTATCTGCCGCTATCGAGCGATACCGCGGCGGAGTATGCCCTTTTACCCTTTATTCTAACCACCTGCGGCGCCGAGTACCCGGATTTTTCGGTGCTTAACTACAAGCTGAGCCGTCTTTACGGCGCAAGTCTTGACGCATCGGCAGAAAAGCTCGGAGATTATCAGCTGCTTAGAATAAGAATTTCGGTCATTGACGACAAATACACCTTTGAAAACGAATCCCTTTTAAGCCGTGCCACCGATATGCTTTTAAGCCTTATTTTTAACCCCAAGGCGGAAAACGGCGCTTTTTGCGAAAGTGACTTAAACCGCGAAAAGCGCAAGGCAATAGAGCATATTAAGGGCGAGTTAAGCGAAAAGCGCATTTACGCCAAAAACCGCCTTATCGAGGAAATGTATAAGGGTAAGCCTTACGGCGTGCCTAAGTGCGGCACGGCAGAGTATGTCGAAAGGGTTACGGGGGAAGGTCTTTATGCGGCTTGGAAAAATATGCTTGAAAAGGCATTTATAAGGGTGCAGGTAATCGGCTCCTCCTTGCCCTCCCGCTTTTTTGAGACCATTGCCGAAAGGTTAGAGGGTATAAGCCGTGCTGAAATCACCGACTGTAAATTAAACGAGCCTACCGCTCCTATAGAGAAACCGAACGAAATCACCGAGAGAATGGCGGTAAAGCAGGGAAAGCTTGTTATGGGCTTTTCCTCCGATTTGTGCGGGGACGATGATGTTTCCCTGCCCCTTATGGTTATGACCGATATTTTCGGCGGCGGTCCGTACTCAAAGCTTTTCTCAAATGTTCGGGAAAAAATGAGCCTTTGCTATTACTGCTCTGCCTCCGCGGTACGCCAAAAGGGACTTATAACGGTGGATTCCGGCGTTGAAGCCGAAAACGCCGATAAGGCGAAAACGGAAATATTAAATCAGCTTGACGCTGTTAAAAAGGGTGAATTTACCGACTTTGAGTATGAAGCCTCTCTCAAAAGCCTTAGAGATTCCCTTAATTCTTATAATGACAGTCAGGTTATGCTCGATACCTGGTATGCGCTTAAGGCGGGCAATAAAACCCTTTACTCCCCTGAAGAAATAGGCGAAAAAATTTCGGCAATCACCCGTGAGGACATAATAAACGCCACAAAGGGCGTTAAGCTTCATACGGTATATACGCTGTTACCCAAGGAGGAAAAGTAATGCAAAAACAGGTTTTTGAAAGCGAGATTGGGGAAAGCTACATCAAGGCAGTTCACCCGTCGGGACTTAAAATATACATTTTGGAAAAGCCGCAGTACAATTCCGCTTACGCGGTTTTCGGCACCAAATACGGCTCTATCGACACCTGCTTTTCGGTAAACGGCGAAAAAACCCGGGTGCCCGAGGGCATAGCCCATTTTCTTGAGCACAAGCTTTTCGAAAGCGAGGACGGCGACGCCTTTACAAAATACGCCGCAACGGGCGCGTACGCCAACGCCTACACCTCCTTTGACCGCACCTGCTATCTTTTCTCCTGCTCGGATAGGTTTTACGATAATTTAGGTATTTTGCTTGATTTCGTGCAGTCTCCCTATTTTACCGCCGAGACCGTGCAAAAGGAGCAGGGCATAATCGGTCAGGAAATAAGGATGTATGACGACAGCCCGGAATGGCGGGTTATGTTTAATATGCTGCTTGCTATGTATAAAAACCATCCCGTAAGAATAGATATTGCGGGTACGGTTGAATCAATCGCCGAAATCGACGATAACCTCCTTTATAAATGCTATAACACCTTTTACAACCCCTCCAATATGTTTATCTGCATTGCGGGAAATGTTAATCCCGAAAGGGTTTTGAATCAAATAAACGGCGCCGTTAAAACAAACGCGCCGATTGAAATCGAAAGAATCGGCTGTGACGAGCCGGAAGAGGTATGCGAAGGCTATGTGGAGCAAAAGCTAGAGGTTGCCCAGCCTATGTTCTGCTTTGGCTACAAGGAGGGTATGGATAAGCCCGAGCGCACTGTAAAGGAAAAGGTGTGCACCTCCCTTTTGCTCGAAATAATCGCGGGAGACGCCTCCCCTCTATATAAAAAGCTTATAAACGACGGGCTTATAAACGATGAGTTTTCCTTTGAATACTTCACGGGCAACGGATATTCCGCAGTAATATTTGAGGGTGAATCGGGCGACCCCAAAAAGGTTGCCGAGGAAATTAAAGCGGAGGTTGAGCGCCTTAAAACAGACGGCATCGACAAAAAGCTCTTTTCGGCGGTTCGCTGCGGAATGTACGGTGAGGCGGTGCGCTCCTTTAACAGCGTAAAAAGCATCGCTTCCCAGCTTGTCGAATGCGCTATGTCGGACAGCGGGCTGTTTGACGAGCTTAAGTATTTGAAGAAAGTGACTCCCGACGATGTTTACAAGCGGCTTTCCCTGCTCGATAACAATAAAACCGTTCTTTCGGTTATAAATCCCGAATGAGGTAATCAATATGAGCTATGAAGTTGTTATTTTCGGAATAAAGCTTACCCTCTCCCCTATTGCCTTCACAATTCCGCTGGGTTCGCGCCATTGGGACATTTACTGGTACGGAATAATAATAGCATTAGGATTTTTGTCAGCACTTATCTACGGCATTAAAAACGCCCCGAGGTTTAATATAAACACCGACCGTATGCTTGATGTCGCCTTAGTGGCAACCCCCGTTGCAATACTCTCGGCACGCACATATTATGTGATTTTCGACGGTGAAAAGCTTAACGGTATCGGCGACTTTTTCGGCTTCGGGAATTCCTCGGGCTTTGCGGGGCTTGCGATTTACGGCGGCGTTATAGGTGCCTTTGTTTCGGGGGCTGTTATGTGCAAAATCCGCAAGGTTAAAATTCTCGATATGTTTGATATTGCCTCTATCGGCTTTCTTATCGGTCAGGGTATAGGGCGCTGGGGCAACTTTGTAAATCAAGAGGCATACGGCTCCTTCACCGGCAGTACTTGGTGGGGTATGGAAAGCACAAAAACAATCGCCGAAATGGGCGAGGGTCTTGTTCACCCCTGCTTTTTGTATGAGTCGGTTTGGTGTATCGCGGGCTTTTTTGTCCTCAACTATTTCAGTAAAAAACGCCGCTTCAGCGGTCAGATTTCCCTTATGTACTGCGTGTGGTACGGCTTCGGAAGAGCCATAATTGAGCTGTTGCGCACCGACAGTCTGATGATAGGCAATATCCGCGTTTCCTGTCTTTTGTCCTTAACTATCTGTATTGCGGGTGCGGTTTTGCTTGCGGTAAACCTTCGCCGCGCCGCAGAAAACGCCGAAACAGGCGATTACAGCACGGTTTTCGCGGAAAATGAAGATGACGGAAATATAACGGAAGAAATAAAGGAGGATGAAAATGAGCAAAATAATTGACGGCAAGGTAATTTCCGCCTCGGTAAAGGAGCGGGTAAAGAAGGGTGTTGCCGAGCTTAACAAAAAGGGCGTAACGGTAGGGCTTGCGGTAATAATCGTGGGCGACGACCCCGCCTCAAAAATATATGTAGCTAACAAGAAAAAGGCGTGCGAGGCGTTAGGCATTATCTCCGAGGAATATGCCCTGCCCGCAAGCACTACAGAAGCAGAGCTTTTAAGGCTTGTGGACGAGCTTAATCATAAAAAGAGCATTAACGGCATACTTTGCCAGCTGCCGCTCCCCTCTCACCTTGACGAAAAGCTTATAATAAATTCCATTCTCCCCGAAAAGGACGTCGACGCCTTCCACCCCGCAAATGTGGGCAGAATAATGATAGGCGATTTTGATTTTGTCCCCTGCACCCCCGCGGGAATTATGGAAATGCTGGCCTACGAAAACATAAACCCCGAGGGTAAAAGCTGCGTGGTTATAGGCCGTTCAAACATTGTCGGCAAGCCTATGGCTATGCTTTTACTCCACAAAAACGGAACGGTTACCGTCTGCCATTCAAGGACAAAGAATTTAAAGGAAATATGCAGTAAAGCCGATATTCTTGTGGCGGCGGTCGGAAAGGCGAAATTCGTCACCGCCGATATGGTTAAAGAAGGCGCTGTGGTAATAGATGTCGGTATGAACCGTGTTGACGGCAAGCTGTACGGTGATGTGGATTATGACGGGGTCGCAAAAAAAGCCTCCGCCATTACCCCCGTTCCCGGCGGTGTAGGGCCTATGACAATCGCAATGCTTATGCAAAATACCCTTACCGCGGCTAAAAAGCAAAACAAAATAATATAGTATTCGGGTGATTCTGTTGATTAAGAAATTTTTTTGCGCCGCTTGGGCGATTTTAATGCTGACCGTTTCCGTTTTTGCGGCAAGCGGGGAATTTAACATTTCTGCTCCCAGAGGGTTTTCCAGCTATAAAATGGGGCAAAGTGCGGAAGATATGGCTCAAATTCTCGGCATGAACGCATACGAGCTTGAGAATTACTGCATTTCCGGCGGAATATTATACCTCGCCGTAAACGAGAACAACACCAAGCAGATAAGGGTTTCAATTTCCGAATCGGAATTTTCCTCCGGTATCGGCAATCTTTCAAACCTTTCGGAGGATAAAATCACAGCGCTGATACCCGACATAACCGGTGCCGACAGCGGAGAGATTGTCACAAAGAACGGTCAAAGCTTTATAAAAATCACCGAAACCTCAAGCGATTTCGGCGGCGAATACAGCGTTATAAGCTATGTTACTGTCGCGGCAAAAAAGGATTATGTTTTATCCTTTTACACCTCCACGGGCACAAGCACCGACTATGTAGAGAAGGTCTTTAAAAGCTTTTCTGCCGATGACTTTTACAAAGAGTCTAACCCAAAAAGCTATTTCGGATATGTAATTATCGCCGCGATAGCTCTGCTGGCATTAGTCTCTGCCTATATAATATTCACCCTCGTACGGGACATTAAAAACGAACGCAAGGAAAAAAGCAATTAAAAAGCAGTATCCGAAAAGACGGATTAATTAAGGTAAAATAAAAATACAAGCTCGGCAAAAGCAGGAAAATAAGCTTATGCCGGGCTTGTTTCTTTTACAGCCGTATTTTCTGTTATGCAGATTAAAGCCGTCTTCCCTCAAGGTAGAAGCGTTTGTCGTCGGCACAGCCCATTGAAAAGGTTTTGCGCGGGAGTGAGCCGTCCTGCAGTACCGCGGGAAAAAGCTCGTCCTTGCGCATACCGTCAAATATAAAGCCGAGAGCGTTCGGAGCTTTTGCAAGCTCGCACAATGATTCTTTGCCGTGGATATAATCAATGCGTGCATTCGGATTTTGCTTTAAGTATTTGTCTAAATAACTTTGAAGTGTGCCTACCGCTAACTTTGCAGTGGGTTTCACCGAAATTTGCCGCTCGTTTTCACCGTAAACGCAGGTGAAGCTTTGCGCGTCATCTCCCGTATATTCGCCGCCTAAAGAATCAACAAAGCCGTTTATAACCTCCTCAGGGTCTACTCCGAAAAGCAGGCGGTAAATCGGCTCGAAATCAAGGGAGGAATCGTGGATATTAACTATTTCAACCAAAGCATAGCGCGAATTTTCGGTTTTATTGAGCCTGTAACATTCCTTTGCCGTCGCAAGGGAGTGGTTTCCGTCTCCTACGGCGAAAAGCATCGGGTCATCTCCCCTATCCGCAAGCCCGGCAAGTCTGTTTTGCAGCTCCTCGGCGGCTTTTCCCTTAATGGCGACACCCTTTATATGCCCGCCGTTTTGCATTAAATCAAAATCATAAAGCGTGGGAGCGGTTTCGTTGTCAAGGGGCTCGATAACCGTCTTTTCGGGGTCATCGATAAGCAGCATAATATGCGGAAGCTCCATAGGGGCGTCCTTTCTTATTTCCACCCTCGGCGGAATACGCTCGGCTACGGTCTCCTCGGTGGCCCTAATAAGGGTACGGCTGTTCTTTTCACAGCTGTAATTTTCTAAATCGATAAGCCCTACTATACCTCGGCGCACCTTGCCGTCGGCAAGTCTGCGTTTCACATATACAAATGTGTCTTCATATGTATTAAAAATACCGCCGTCAAGGTATTTTTTCATATTGGCATTAATTTCGGCTATTTTGGCGCTGTTATCCCTTGACAGATAAACCTCAGGAAAAACAATATTAAGCGCGGAGGGAGCGTCTCCCACAAATTCCTCTGTATTTTTCCAGTAACCGGGCTCGGAGGTATACTGGTCGCAGGCAATTACCGCCCACTTTTCAAAGCCGCCCTTAGGCAAAAGAATATTTGCCGGCAAAAATAAATTATCATTCATCGCGTTTCACCTCAAAAATATTATTCCGCCCTCTAAGACTTATGAGGGCGGAAAGATTTATTTATAGTACGAAAACTCAATAGCGGTAATCGAGTCCTCGGACGGATTTATATAAACCGTTATGCCGTTGCGGCGGTCCTTTTCGGATACGAAGTAGTCAAGGTAATAATTACTCCCGTCCGTTCCGTAAAAGTGCGAGGGGGTACCTAAGGTATCTATAATATCGGTAATTGCCATATTGTTGTTTATTCCGTTGACATTGAATTTGTGGTAATTACCGTCGCTTGTGTAAAAATCGTTTTCAATTTTAAACTTAACGATATTGCATTTTTCAAGCTTCAATGAGCTGTTAGAGGAATTGTAGAAGGTTGCGGTGATTTTAGCGCCACCATCCTTTTCCAAAACCGTTTCAACATAATCGCACGCGTAAATAAGGGATTCCTCATCGTACTGACTGTTAGGGGTTAACCTCCACCCCTTTTTTTGGAGGACGGAAAGCTTGGTGGGTACAGAAAACTCATCGTCCGCATAGCTTACATTAAATTTGAACCTTTTGCCGAGATAAACCTCGGAATAATTTTCCTCGTCAAATACACTTATATCCACAAATTGCGGCATTATTTTATCGTCCGACATAATTTTTGGATGATTTACGCTATAAGCCGCAGATTTAACAGAGGAAAGTGAAGAAACGGGCTCTTCGCTTGAAACGGCATAATCCTTGTCCACAGGGCTGCAGGCGGAAAACATCAGCACCGTCAGAGCAGTTATCAGCGCGGCCGATAAGCCAAATTTATTCTTCATACCTTATACCTCCGAAACCGAAAAGCGAAAATTCGCCTTATATTATTATTTTATTCACCGCGGGCATAAAAGTCAACCTTGATTTTCTATTTCTTTGCAAAGTTTTATGTGTTTACAGAATGAAACCTCCGCTAACTTTAATAACGGAGGCTTCAAAGGCTGTTAATCATTTGATGAAGAGCTGCTGTCCCTAAATAAAAGGGAGATGCACCATATGCCCGCAAGAGCTATTACGGTATATATAATACGGCTTATAATAGCTGTTGCTCCGCCGAAAGCCCAGGCGACAAGGTCAAACTCAAAGAGGCCTACCAGTCCCCAGTTAAGAGCGCCGATTATAACAAGTATAAGGCATATTTTATCGAACATTTTATCACTCCTTTTTTATTATTTTGCACCGATCAGTCCGCATTATTCAAAAAAAGAAGACCCGATTTTGGGTCTTCTTAATAGATGAAAAGTCTTATTTCATACTGTTTTCGTAAGACTCAATCATCTTTTTAAAAGTGTGTCCCGTACGACCCGTGAGTGTTTCCGCACCCTCTAAACCCGCATTACTACGGGATTTCAAGCGTGTCAGCATACCCTCAAAAACCTCGCCCGTAAATATCTTGATTTGAAGATTTACGGTGTCTCCGCCGTCGGGCGTTACATAAATCTTGTCGATATATTTATTTACAAAGTCGGCGTTTACTATACCCTCTGCCGCATCCTTTTCGGCAATTCTTAAAACCTTTTTAATGGTGTTAATATGCTTTTTGTATTCCTCTCGGGACTCTTGCTTTTCACCGATTTCGGTAAGCTCTCGCTCTAATTCCAGTATTTCTTCTTCAATTTGTTTGTTCATTTCCCCGAAGCTTTTGTTGCTTATATTACCCTCGGTCACCAATTCTAATAATTTTGATTTCCGTTTATTTAAGGAGTCGATTTTTTTGTTTACGGTATCTGCGGCAACTCCCAAATCTTCCCCCATTTCCAACTGCCTTAGCATTTCGGTATATTCCTCCACCATTTTTTCGGCGGTGTCGGAGGTATCCTTAAAAGCCGCAAAAAGTACGGGCTTTAATTCGCTTTCGTAAAGAGGGAAGGAGGGACATGAGTCGGCGCCGCCCATTATCTTTCCGCTGCATACCCATTTTGAGTTTATATTGCCGTCTTTATC
>JAXJVI010000207.1:0-1806 GCA_036308615.1 Acutalibacteraceae bacterium
CTTGCGGCGCTTTTTGGCGCGGATTGCGGATTTCATTCGTGAATCCGATAAGATTTTACTTATTCTTTGTATTTTTACCGGCCTTTACGGCTGTTTGGCGGTTTTTTCCGCGACACATTATCTTGAAAATTACCGTCCTGTAATAATTCAGCTTTTATGCACGGTTATGGGCGTGGTTGCCGCGGTTATAATCTCGGCAATAGACTATGAAAAAATGATAAAGCGTTGGTACATAGCGGCGGCAGTCGGTCTTATCCCCGTAATACTCACCTTTTTTATCGGCTTTGCCCCCGAGGGTACCGACGATAAGGCGTGGTTGGATTTAGGCATTACAACATTTCAGCCCTCAGAGCTTTTGAAAATCTGCTTTATTATCACCTTCAGCGCCCATTTAAGTAAGGTAAAGCCTAACATTAATAAGCTTAAGTACCTTATTCCCATAGTCTTACACGGCGCCTTTCCCGTGGTGCTTATTCATATTCAGGGTGACGACGGTACCGCCCTTGTATTTGCGATTATGGTTGTATTTATGCTTTGGGCGGCGGGCGTTTCCTGGAAGTATTTTGTTGCCGCCCTTGCCGCCGCCCTTGCGGCTTCGCCCATACTGTATTTCTTTGTTATGAACGATGATCAGCGGGCGAGAATACAGAGTATGTTTGACCTTAACGCCGATACAAGCGGTATAGGCTATCAGCAATGGCGTGGAAGAATGGCGCTTGCAAACGGCGGTCTTACGGGTCAGGGCATTTTAAACGGCGACCTTACCCAAAACGGAATCGTGCCTTACGGCTACAACGATTTTATATTTGTAAGCATCGGCGAGGAGCTGGGATTTTTAGGCTGTATGGCGGTGGTTTTACTCCTTGCGGCGATTTGTTTTCGCTGTCTGCGCATTGCAAAGCTTTCCTCTAAGGAGAGCGGCAAGCTTATGTGTGTGGGTATGTTCTCGGTGCTGTTCGCGCAGATGGTTATTAATGTAGGTATGTGTATTTCTATACTGCCTGTCGTCGGTATTACCCTTCCGTTTTTCAGCGCGGGCGGAACCTCGCTTTTGTGCCTGTATTTCGGAATAGGACTTGTGCTTAATGTGTATATGCACCGCAATTCGCGCACTATTTATTTACACGATTAAAAAAACTTAAGGAGGGCTTGGTATGTCAAAAAATATTATCACTATAAGCCGTCAGTTCGGCAGCGGAGGAAGAACGGTCGGCAGAATGTTGGCTGAAAGATTAGGAGTTCCCTTTTATGATAAGGAGCTTGTAAAGCAGGTGGCGGACGAGACCGGCTTTGATGTCGGCTTTATTGAGGAAAACGGTGAGTTTTCTCCCTCTAAGAGCATTTTTTCCTTTGCGATGTCGCAGGGAATACCTGTTATGCAAAACGGACTTTCTATGTCGGACTTTATCTTTTGCGTACAGCGGCAGGTCATAACAAAAATTGCCGAACAGCCCTGCGTTATTGTCGGCAGAGGGGCGGACTATATACTGAAGGATAGGGAAGACTGCTTTAATGTGTTCATTCACGCGGATATACAGTCCCGCGCCGAAAGAATTGTAAAGCTTTACGGCGAAAGCGAGAAAAAGCCGGAGCAGAGACTTGCCGACAAGGATAAAAAACGAAAGATTTATTATAAGCACTACACCGACCGCGAGTGGGGAGATGCAAAAAATTACGATATGTGCCTAAACTCGGGCAAAATAGGCATAGCCAAATGCGTAGAGCTTATTTTAGACGCTATTAAAGACTGAGTTGTAATTCAAAAAGACGGATTATTTGTGGGAAAATAAAAAGGCTCTATAATAA